>NZ_AXVL01000010.1 GCF_000482505.1 Leptotrichia trevisanii DSM 22070 | reverse complement strand
AAAATCTGAAGTCGATAATAATGGTGGAAAATTATCGTGAAACTGGTGATGATGAAACAAGGGGAAAAAGATATTATATATCCGATCTGGAACTTTCGGCGGAAGAATTTTTAAAAATAATAAGGGAACACTGGGAAATAGAAAACAGTCTTCATTGGGTACTGGATGTTCACTTCAGGGAAGATTTATCTCTGAGTAAAAAGGACAATGCAATAATAAATTTTTCGACGGTAAGGAAATTTTGCTACAATTTAACAAAATTTGATGAGAAATTGAAACATTTGACATTAAAAAGAAGATTGGCCAACTATCAATATGACGTAAAAAATATTGAAAACCTGGTAATCTCTCTCTTTAACTGTCCCTTGACAACTGAAAAATGAAAATTTTAACATGCGATTGCCCTAGCAATAGTACACGACAAACGCATGAATATTTTAAACCATTTCTTTGTATTTAACCAATTTTTTTACACTAACATTTCTATATATCAAAAAATAATTTTAAATATCTCCTTACATCTAGCGATATAATATATCTTCTTATTCTTCTGCTAAATTTCTTTCTAAATGGTAGCTCTTCCAGTATTGATATTGACAATTTTCTTAGAATATTTAAGTTTCTAGCCGCATTTTTGTTTAATGTCTTATTTACAGCTTCTCTAAATGTTACATCCAATATCCAATGATAACTTTCTATTGCCCAATGTCCTCCTGCTATATTCGTTATGTAATACCTTTTCTGTTCCTGCTTTTTTCCATTTTCTTCTATTGTTAAAATTAATGCACCTATCCCGTTTACTTCTTTCCATTCCTTATTTCTTTTAATAAACCATTCTATTTCTTCAGTATAGTAGTAATATTCCCTCGTTTCCAGCCGTCCTCTTTGCTTTTCTGTTTTTTTACTGTAATTCCTTTGACCCTTTAATTTTTTTCTGAATCCCTTGTCAGCAAAGTAATCTTCTATATCTTCTTTTAAAGCCTTCTGGTTTCTTTTTACCTGAAGACAGAAAATATCCCTTCTTCTTTCTATATGATTTCTTTCTGGGTTCCTATCGCATCTATTGTAACTATGCACTCCTTTACTGAGATTTTATCAAGTAGCCTTAGTATTGCTTCTATTTCATTCCCTTTTCCTTCACCCGCCACTTGTGAATAACAAATACCATCTTCTTTGGAATACGCAGATACTATGTCTAATGGACTATTATTTTTATTTTTCATCCCATTTAAAAATTTCCCGTTAATATTCAGTATTTTTCTTATTTTTTTATCTTCCCCGGAAATTTTTAGCTCCATCCATTTTCTCAAGAGAACTTCTGTCACTTCAGGCTCTATTGTAGCCATAACTCTTTGAATCGTATCATGCGAAGGTATGCCGTTCAGCAGTTCTAGATATCTTTTTAATGCCTTGAAATACATCTTTCCAAATTCTTCAATCTCTTCCCAGTATTCAATATTTTCAAGTATAGCAAAAAGATTAATTACAACAATATCATTCAATTTATGCTTTATTTTAGAAATTTGTTGCTTATCCTCTATTTTAGTAATATATATCAGCAATTCTTTCAGATTTTGAGTATTTTCCGACATTTTTACCAGCTTCTTTCCTAAAGATATGTCAATAATATTATACCTCTTTCGTTTGTCGTGGCAATAGTAAATGTCACTTTTTATGAAAATATTATGAAATGTATAGTTTCAGTTCAATATCATACATTTCTTTTGAGCTTTTCCCATTAAAAAGTTTTCTTGGCTAACTATTCATCCAGTCTTCTATTCTCTTTATTTGCTCTTATGTCAATAAAAACTTTTCATCTAAATAAGCAAGAAATATCCAATATATAAACACAAATAACAAACTATTTTCCAGCATATTTAATAGACAAAGCAGAACAGATAAGTGTACAATTAACAAAAAAGGGAAAGTAATCCTACCAATCAAAGCTTTATTCACGTCTCAAAAAAATAGAATCACTTTCCTATAATGATATTTATGTTTTTAATCACACACAATAAGAAATATTCAATTACTTCTTCTCATTCATTGCTAACGTAGAAATAATCAGTCCCAAATATTTAAAGATTTCTCATGAAAGAGATTGAAACTATACTCTTTATAAAATACCGAAGACTTCTGTCAAAATTGTGACTGAATTCTTTTAACTTATTATATACTCAAAGAATCTATCGAGCAATATACTGATATATCATCAATTACAACATTAATTTGTTCTATCACATTCTTTACTTCATTTGTTAATTGAATCTTTCTTATGAATTTTTCTGCCATTTCTCGTAAAAGACTTGCACGTTTAATCAATTCTGGATTTGTAATTGTATCAGATTCCCTAGCATTTAATGTCATCTCTAAAACTTTATTAATTAATGATAGGGCTTTTACAACAATATGCTCCTTAACATCCTCATTATCAAAGCGAACCGAAATAGAGTAAATAAAATCTCTAATCATTTCATAATTTTCTGACAAATCTTCATTGCACTCTAGCAAATATTCAAACATTGATTTAATCAACTCTGTGTTGCTCTGAAAATCCGTAATATTATTCTTATAGAGATTAATCTTTTCTGATGATAAATCAAATAACCTATTCAGGGCAAGTATTTTTATATCTTCATCAAAATGTGAAAATTCAACAATCCTAAACAGAATCCTACTTTTAGTTTCATTTTCTAAATATTCTACTGACTTTATTATTGCTCTGATATCTTTATATTTTTCCTCGTCTAAATGTTCTAGTACTTTTAAGTTGTCTTCTTGATATTGATTTTGTGGTTCTTGCTTTTTAGATGCTTTATCCATATAAGTCATTAATGGTGAGTAATCGATAGCATTGGTGCTTTGGTTTACCCTTATAAGTTTCAAATCCGACAACTCTTGAAAATAAAATTCTTCATTCTCTGCCTTATATTCCTTTGGTTCCTTCATAGACAAGAAAACAGCAGTTTTCTTTGATATTTGTAAAACATTATGTATTTCATAATATCTAGTTGCCATCATCAAAAAATTCTTTGTAAACTCATCTTCAAAACATTGTACAAAATTATCATACAGATATCCTCCCAGTCCTTCTGCTGGACCTGAAAACTTTAGTTTTTTACTTGATAGCTGACCTATTTGATAGTATGCTTTCGCATACCAAATTAACAATGGCAAACCATTAGTTAGATTATGCATTTCTGTAGCAGATATTTCTCCATTCCATTTTTCATCTCCAAAAATATAATTTGTCATTTCAGTGCATTCCATTTCATTTAATTGTTCAACTATGATATCCTTTGACTCTTTTGATGTAAATCTTGTAGTTATCAAAAACTTAATCAAATTCGGATTTAACGAATCTTTTAATTTTTGAATTTTTTCTCTGGATTTTGTTGGCAAACTCTCATAATCATCTATAATGACCAATATCGCATGTGCTTGATTAGAATAGTTCTTGATATACTCTTCCTTTTCCTCAAAAGGCAGCCCTTCCTTTTCTTGTGAATGAAAAGCTGCATAAATGCAACTCACAATTTCATCATAATTGCTTACATCACTTTTAATATCATTAAAATTGCTGTAATTTTCTGCATTTATACTTCTTGAATAAATTTTTGTTTTAGCAGATAAAAAAATAATTCTCTTAAGTTCAAAACGTTCCCTAATTCTATCTAATATGCCATCTTCATTATTAAGAACTCTATTCATCCACATGAATACAGCACTAGTTTTACCAACACCTCCAACACCTCTAACTGCTCCATATGCCATATTCCCAACAATAAAATCATCCAGTTGTTTCTGAACCGACTCATGAATCGAAGGATAATAATCCTGCTCAAACAATTCATATTGTGAAAACCTATTTAACGTGATTCCATTTTTTCCAATCTTTCTATTTTCTTTAGGAAAATAACTTATCAATTCTTTAGGAAATTCATCAAGATATTTTACCGAATCACTAGCATATTTAGTTCTATACACATATGCCATTTTAAAAGCAAGTGGTGATGTTTCTATATCCATTAACATTAGAAATAACTGTTCCTTATCGCTATATGTAATAAATGGTGACACCTTAATAAAAGTATCATCAATCATAATAAACAAATCACCTTCTCTTATATCATTTTGTTTATTAATCATTCTTGATTTCATTTGCAGTTCTGAAATTTTCATAATTCCATTTTTATTACCAAACTGTTTTACCAACATTTCACCATTCTGTTTCATACTAGCTATATAAAAGAAATCATTCTCTTCCTGATATAATTTGCGTACCACTTCACTACAAAAATCATCTATAGCACCGATTTTCATCAATTCACTATAACAATGATTACATTCAGAATTTAAATTGTTTGCCTCGTATTTATCAAATGTTGTATGACCAAATCTGAGGTTTCTACCTTCTTTATATAAATTGAAAATATCTACAATATTTTTATTTAATCCCAATCCAGCATTTAGTATCTTAATTAATTTCCCAGTTTCAGGTCTTTGTAAACACGTAATAACCGTATTAATCTTATCCTCACTCATTGATAAATATTTTATATCCCATGTCACAGCTATAGTGAGTATAAGATAATAATCCATTTTAATTTTGTTATAACAAGCAACATCCGTATTTCTATCTTCAAAATCATATTGGATAATCAAATCATCCAATTCCTTTGTAATTCTATCCATGCAAGTTTCCCTCCTGCATTAACGGTATTCCTTGTCCCGTCAAGCGACTTACCACATTATCAATTCTATTTGACAAATCCATATTGGTGTTTTTAAATTCAACGAATAGGTTCCACATGAACTTCATATATCGCCTTTCGTAATTATTCTTATCCATAACACTTTCCAATATTTGAAGAACAAGTGATGTATTCCTAGCCGTACATTTTGTTTTTTCAAATGTCTCAGTCATCTTGTCATATCCAAGGAAGTCAAAAAGCAATTGATCAAACTTCACATCATATATCGCTACTGTATGACCGACTTGAATAAATTCTCCTATATTTCTTAAACATGTTTTAAGTTCATTTGATACAATACCATATTTATCTTTTATTTTAATACAGTTTTCGTACAAATACTTTCTTACAATTTGATTTTTTCCTGTCCGGTTTAGGTTTCTAACTGAACTTAATATTGAATGTACACTATTTCCATCATACTTCAATACTTTATTGATAAACATATCGATATGTTCATCTGATATAATCGCAAGCACATAAGCATACATAAGTTTTTGAGTTTCATCTGAACACATTGACATCCGTTCTATAAGAAACGGAATTGCACTACCATTTGAATCAAGATTTCCTATTGCTAGTCCATATATTTTAATATCTTCTAAACTTACACTTGTATTTCCTAGTTTTTTCATAAACATATTTTGTATCTCTAGTCTATACAGTTTTATATCCTTTGATTGAAGAGAAATTTCACGGTAATCTTTCTGAGAACCATAAATTTTACTATGTACTTCCTTCAAAATAGAATCTTTTTGTTCTGGAGTAGATTCATTTATTCTTTTTGCTATTCCATTATCCTCTTTTTCTATAAATAATCTTTCTATCCTCTTTCTCTTTGCTCCATTAAAACCTTGTATCCCCCTAAAGGCCTCATACAATTTTCTACGTTCTTTCTCTGGTGCATTTTCCACCTTTTTCTTAACCGCATTAAAATACTTTCTATCTGTATCTGAACCTATAAAATCTGATTTTTTTAACATCGAAAATGCACTCTGATAGTTTTCAGAATTTGAGCCATAAAGCAAACGTTTCATTACAGTAAATCTTACCTTGTCATCATCATAGTCAATATACAAATCTCTAATAACTTCATCTAATTTTTCATTCTGTCTAATATGTGCACACGCTGATATTAGCAAAACAATCTGATATTTCCACATATTCCAATTGACTAACATATGGTTCATGCTAAGAATATACTCTTGGTTACCATTAACAGCATCAGCTATTGCCTGTGCCCAAATTGCAACTTTTTTTTCATTGTTATAAAAACTTTTTTCATTATTTTTTGTTGCATATACAAAGCATTGAAGTGGCTGTTTTCCTTTTTTAGACATAACAGTCATTTTACGTTTCAACTCACCTAAAATAACTTCATCCTCCAAAGACGAAGACATTTCTACTAACATCATAAAGTCTTGCACATCTTTTTCATCAAATATCTCAGTAAACAAATTCTTTGTTCTATATTTTACAGATGAGCCAGAAACTTGAAGTTTGGGCTCATATGTTCCCATATTTAAATGAACTGTCTCTTTTTTATTTTCCAGCATTGCAGATGCTTCCGCTGGTGTTTTACAATTAAGTATATCCACTTGATCCGCTTTACTTAATAGACCAAATTTCAATTGATCCTTAAAAGGCAATTGACTTATTCTTATTGCCATCATCAATCCTCCTCTGTATTAAACTCGAATGGTGCCTCACCATCTACAGACGCATAAATTGTAATAAGCTTATTTGCATCTATTTTATATGAAATATCTATAGTTGTTCCGATATTTACCATCTCGCTGAATTCTACTGTCTTTTTTCTTAGCAAACGCATTCCACAATCATAAACGCTACGACCTTCATATAACACTAAATTCATTCGACTTTGTGATGATGTCTTTAATTTTACATTTGAGTTTTTTAGCAAACAAGGATAGCTTTCATCTTTTGAAATTATCTCAACTGGCATTTTATCCTCTACATCGATATAATAAGACATCCCCATTCTTTTTGTTTCTGATATATCAATGTTTGCTCCGCTTATAATCTCTTCCTGTTTTTCTGTTTCAAATTCTCTTGTTATTATTTCAGTTTCCTCGTCATTATTTCTTGTACTCATTTTCTTCTGCAATGCCTTAGATATTTCAGCAGTACCTTCTGGAGTCTGAATTACCAAAGAGAGTGCTACACCTATTGCAGTACAATATAGTGGTTCTTTTGCCACAATTACTGGTTTTTGTATTACAGATTTAATCGTATTGGAAATCTGATCATAATTTGCCATTCCACCCGTCAAATAAATACAGTCAATATCCTTAGGAGATAAACCATTATCTGATAAGGTTTTTCTTATAATTCTTTTAATCGACTGATTTGTTCCATATTCTTCCTTACTGTTAAGTAATCCGTCTAACGCAATATCCATCTGTTTCTTTGAAATCGAAATTTTAAATGGCTCTTTTTGGGATAAATCTATTCTCAATCCCTCAAAATCACATGTAAACTCGTATGTTCTTGACGCATTCTCTTTATTGCACAAAAATTTCTTTGCATCTTCCGTAATAAGAAGCATTCTTTTTTCTAGTATTATTAAATCTTGTTCTGGAACTTCATGTTCATATAATTCATAGTGGTTCAGAAAATCAGCCATAAATTTCTTCATCATCTCATAATCAAATTTTGCCCCTGCGAATTCATCATGTTTAGCTGGCTCATATGGAGTACTAGCTTTTAAAACATTATTAGCTTTATCTTGTGAAATATCACTAATAATTATGTCCATAGTTCCTCCACCAATATCAATTAGCATAATAGTATTTTTATTGCTTTGAACCATATTAATAAATTGATTTTCGTTTACAACAAGATTAACAAGTGCTGCAAAAGGTTCCTCCGTTGTTCTCACCAATTTCAAATCTTTATAACCTAATTCAAAAAGTGCTTGTTTTGCTGCGTTTTCAGTATCGCTACGTTTATCCTGACTAAATGCAGCCGGAACAGATATTCTAACACTTGCGTTTGATCCTCCATCTTCTACAATTTTTGCAAAGCAAACCTTTAATATTTCTTTAGACACCTCTTGTGGAGTATGTTCATTGTATTGATCCTTTCTTAAACTACCTCCTAAATCTATTTTTGCATTAATGTAAACTCTTTCTGGATCAAAATGAATTGCTTCCTTTGCATATTCACCTACTATTATCCTTCCATCTTTAGCAAAATAAACTGCTGACGGTAGTAGTTCAGTTTCTTTAATATCATCTAACTCACTTATGGGCATATTAACTAATTTAAGTTTTACATATTTCCATTCTCCTCCTTCTTTTGTTGCTTTTACAACAACAGTATGGGTTGTACCCAAATCAATACCATAAAACGCCTTTCTTCCTGCCATAGTTACACCTCCTCAGCTAATGGATGTAATATCACAGAATTTCCTACTCTATATCCTGGATACCTTATTTCTGCTTTTCCAGATACTTCTTTATCCAATCTGTATTTACCCTTTTTTAAATCCACATCATTAGCTTCCGTATCTATTTCTCCAACAATATCAATTCCACTAATATTCATTATTTCAAATAAGTTTTTAAGGATACGTTTTATATCTTCTGTTTTCATTTCATCATTCGAATATGCTATTCTATAAAGTTTCCCCAAAACATGATCATATTTTTTGCTATCAAGCAAAGAAATAAATTGAGAAAGCACTTCCTTTTCAGTAATTTCAACCCTCTCCTCTAGTTCAACTATTTTTTCTTGTAATTCATCTATCTGTCTTTCTTTTTCATTTAATGCGACGTGTTCCATTTCTGATGAATGATATTTTTTTCCTCCAGAATTTCGACTTGAAAAATCTGCTGTTTCGATTTTTTCAAGTAACACTCTATGAAATTCTTCAACTATATTTTTATTGTTCAATAATATAGGAGATTCCAGTCCATCCTTCATCCTTTCAAATTCATCATCAAAAAAATATCCATTGGCAAATTTCATACCCTCTCTTTTCCACACATCATTTACTTCTCTTAATCCGAATTTAAAATTACCTTTTTCAGTATTCTCTATTGCTGCTATTAATATGACTGCATCCTTGTACAACTGACGCACGACCTTACCATCTTTTATGTTTTTTATACTAAAACATGCAGCACTCATATATGGTTTTTCATTTTTTTCAATAAAAGAATAAACTTTATCTGAATACGGCACGCCTTCAAAAGTTTCATTCCATGTATTCTCCAAAACATCTGAGAATCTCTTTTCAGTATCAGTTATCGCCAATTTACAGAGTAAAATATCTATCAGAGCCATATATTCTGTTTCTGTAATTTTTGTAATATTTAGACTATTAAACAGATTTTTTCTAGCTGATAAAGCCATTTTTTTTTGTTCGTTAATATCTGATAATCTCTCTACAATTTCGGAATATGGTTGAATATCACTATCCTGAAATCTTTTAAGAAAAGATATTGATTGCTGTTCTAACTCACCATTTACAAAATATATCTCTAAACACTTATTAATCACATCATAAAGCTTTGTTCTATCGCTTATGTCCTTAAATATTTCAAAACATTCTTTTACTAGAACCATTCTGTTAGTTATTCCCTGTGATATTCGAGTTTTAATATAATTCTTTACTGCAGTGTCCTGCATATATTTAACCGAATTGAATTTTTGTATTTCTCCATCATGTACATATCTTAATACAGGGTGATATTTTTTAGAATACTCAAGCACTATTTTATCAAAATGATAACTCGGCATATATACATTCCATAAATCGCTAAGATTCTCAGCATAACCACTTTCTGAAGGATAAACAGCATTTTCTAAAAGCCAATCGACTTGTAAATAGAACAAACCTTTTTCTTCATCTGAAATCCCATATATTTTTAACATTCTATCTGCAACAAAATTTTTCTCATTTCTACTTCTTTCTCCCATTACTAACCTCCTCCAATTAAATAATATCTATTGCTTGAATTTTTTTATTACTTCGTTCACTTCTGAATTGAACAAATAATTTATCTTCCGTTTCAACACTATTTTTAGAATAAATATTATCCATCACCCTTTTTCTCAAGTTTAATGATAAATAATCCCGATGATAAAAATATTTTTGAAAATCTATACCAATAATGAATCCATAATTTCTAGACTCTACATATTCATATATGTAGCCAGACTTTTCTTCTTCAGAATCACCCTTTTTATTTTCTGTATAGCATTGCAAAATTCTTTTCATACATGATTCAAATCTCAAATAGTAACTTTCAACAGTATCTGGTAAATAATTTTTAAGAAGATTTATTTCATCAATTGTGTTTTGTACATTACCTAAGTCCTCATTATTTCCTTGCAAAATCGTGTTATTTCCATTTACAAATAAACCAACTAATCTTATTGCCAAATGTCCCATATTATACATATTAAAGATATAAATATAAGAATCCAGCAAATGTCTAACATTCCATTCTGAAATATTCATTTCCATTAACAAATCAAAATTATTGTATTTTACAGCATAAAAAAGATACTTCCACCACAACGTAATATAATATCTGTCATCCACATACCTCCTATTTTTTCTAAAAAAATCTTTAAGTAAATAGAAACAGAGTACATCATTATCAAATTCGTCTGCCACAAGAATAAAATCTCTGCATATATCTGGATCGTTTCTTTTTTTTAGCCATCTTTTACTAAATATTTTATATGCTGATGAATTATCATGTTGTTTATAGGCTATCATACCACATAATAAATCCTTATCCTCATCAGAGACATTGTTAATATTTAGAATTTTGTCAATCACTTCATCATATACATTCAAAGCTGCTCCTAAATTAAACGCATCCGCTATTTCTCTTCTTATATTTTCATCTTCTATTTCTTGAAGTATTCTCAGAAAATCATCCCTTCTATATTCAGCCAGATCAAACTTGAAAGCATTAATATTCTTATTGACCTGTTTGATTATTTGTCTTACAAGTCCTATATTTCCTTCTGTATTATTTTTTATGATTATATCTGAAATCTCGTATTCTTCGATAAATCCATCCTCATCAATTCCTACCATTATTCGTTCATTACTATCAATCTTTATCTGTATCAATCGACCAATTTTCTCATCTCCGTTACCAATACAATAATTAAAATACTTACCTAATAATCGAAATACGGCTTCAACTTTCATCTTTTCATCTCCATTTTTTGCAAGGTTATTTTTCTTTTATACACTTTCTTTTTTTATTCTTTCATCTTTTAATTTTTGTGCATCTTCCAGGATTGACTAGATATTCTCAAACTTAATTTTCCCTTCTATATCCCCTTCTAAATACAAAGTATCGGTTCTTCGTTCCTTAATTTCCCATTTTTCTTAAATCTCTAATATTTTTAAATATCTGTTCATAATTTACCTCACTGATACAAAAAAGACACAATCTCTCCCTTTGATTTGGTGAAAGACTGTGTCTAATAATCAATACTTCAACTTACTAGCATTCTACAGTCCCTATAGTTTTGCATCATACAGTTTCCTGTATTTTAGCATGATACAAATCTAAAAAAATTATACTCTTTCGTTCGCAGAATGTCAAGCCAAATCTTGGTAAATTGTAATAGTAAATTTCACTATCTTTCTTATTACTTTCCTTCATCTACATGTCCTAAATATACCAGTCTTAATGTTTAAAATGTCTAATTCCAGTAAATACCATTGTCATTCCGTGTTCATCGGCAGCTTCGATTGACTCTTTATCTCTAATTGAGCCACCTGGCTGTACTAATGCTTTGATACCGTATTTTGCAGCTTCGTCTACACAATCTCTGAATGGGAAAAATGCGTCTGATGCCAAAACTGCTCCTTCTAGTGAATCCAAGTCCCCTTTGGCATGTTCAAGTGCGTGCTGAGTTGCCCAAATTCTGTTTGTCTGCCCTGTTCCAACTCCTGTTGCCGCTCCATCTTTTACGACCACAATTGCATTTGATTTTACGTGTTTTACGACTTTCATTCCAAGTTCCATATCTTTTAATTCTTGCTCTGTTGGCTGTTTTTTTGTTACAACTTCCATATTGTCAATCATCTTCTGATTTGTCTGCTGAACTAATATTCCGCCATCAACTTTTACATATTCCACTTTATCCTGCGGTTTTGCAACTTCGCATTTTATTACTCTCAAATTTTTCTTGGATTTTAATATTTCAAGAGCTTCATCAGTAAATGCTGGGGCAATTACGATTTCTAGGAAAATTTTGTGCAGTTCCTGTGCAGTTTTTGCATCAATTTCTCTATTAATCGCAACGATTCCGCCAAAAATTGATACTGGATCACAATCATGAGCTTTTTTGTAAGCCATGAAAACATCATCTGCAACTGCCACACCGCAAGGAGTCGAGTGTTTTACAGCACAGCAGGCAATTTCATCAAATTCATTTGCCACTTTCCAAGCAATATCCATATCCCTGATATTATTAAACGACAATTCTTTTCCATTTAACTGGACAAAATCCTTCATGCTTCCATTTTCGGTAATTGAAACATAGTATGCAGCCGACTGGTGAGGATTTTCCCCATATCTCAAGTCAAATTTTTTTTCATACGAAACATTCAAGTATTTCGGATACTCCTCTTCCATCAAGAAATTAGAAATAGCCGCATCATAAGCCGATGTCAAGTTAAACACCTTCCCAGCCAGTCTTTTTTTCGTTTCAAATGAAACTTCCCCATTATTTTCAATTTCTTCCATAACTTTCGCATAATCTTCTGTTTCACAGATAACTGTAACGTCCTTGAATGATTTTGCAGCCGAACGAAGCATTGTAGGCCCGCCTATATCGATAAATTCGATTTTTTCATCAAAAGTCTTATCTGTCTGAACTTCCCTGAAAAATGGATAAAGATTAACAACAACATAATCAATTGTTTCTATTCCTTCTTTTGCAATCGTATCCATATGTTCCTTATTGTCCCTAATCGCCAAAATTCCACCATGAATATTCGGATGTAATGTTTTTACCCTACCATCCAGCATTTCCTTAAACTTTGTAACTTCCGAAACATCTATCACGGAAAGCCCATTTTCCTTCAAAAACTTGTAAGTCCCTCCAGTAGAAATAATTTCCACACCTTTTTGATTCAAAAACTGTGCAAATTCCAATATCCCAGTCTTATCAAAAACACTAATCAAAGCTCTTTTTTTCATTCGGCATCATTCCTCCAATATATTTTGTTAATTTATTTTATCACAAACCCTTGTATTTATCAAGGTTGTGTAATTATTAACTTTTTTAAAATTGTAAATTTAAAATTATTATACAATAATCTATAAAATTAACTACAATTTAATTCCCTTATAAGCAAAAAAAAAAAATAGTATAATTAAAAGGAAAATATAACTTTAAAACAAATAAGGAGGTTTTTTTATGGGATTTATTAATCCATTTCAAATTTACTCTAAAGGAGAGAATACTATTACAAATAATATTCTATTACTTCTATCAAATTTATATAGAATAAATCCAAAAATTTATGAATTATTTATAAACAGTGTTCTTCCAGAAAATATCAATTATGAGGTTATCCCTGTTTTTACACAACAAAAATCACAAAAGGAAGGAGGGATTATCGACGGGCATATTCAGACAAAAGCAACAAAAATCATTATTGAAACCAAAATTACAGGATTAGATAATACAAAAAAACTTATTAATTACTGCAAAAACGAAAATTTAACTGAAACAAATATATTAATTCACATAAGTGATTCTACCTTTGATGAAACTACCATAAAATCTATAAATCAAAAAATTGGAATTTATAATTTTAATTTTGTTTCAATAACTTTTTCCGAATTAATTTCTTCTCTTCAGGAAATTGCGGACGAATATCCTTTTAATGAAGAACTATACCGTTTATCCAAAGATTTTTATTATTATTGCAGTTCAATGGATCTAATAAAAAACGTATTCAGAATCGTTCCATGCAATAAAAGTTTTGAACTAAACGAAAAATATCATTTATACTTCCAACCTGAATCCAGAGGATATTCAAACCATCAATTTACTGGAATATATACTGCAAAAGAAGTGAAATATATTGGAAAAATAAACAAAGTTTTTTTGGCTGAACTTACAGAAGAAGGAAAATTAATTACTAAAAAAATTTCAGGCAATGGGGAAATTACTAGCGAGGAGGAAAATAGAATTATCAATACAATAAGGGCATTCCCAGAAATTTATGGCTATGGCGATATTTCAAAAGGACATATCTTCTTTTTATTTGATGATAATGATTTTTGTCCAACAAAATTTAAAAAATTAACTTCAAGAGGATTAAGAAAAAATAAATACTATGAATTAAAATCCCTTTTAAATATTGAAAATATAGAAAATTCATCAACTTTAGAAATTGCGGAAAAATTAAATGATATTACTTGGTAAAAATAAATTTTTAAAAGATTGGAGAAGAATTATGAGAAAATTGTTGTTAATTTTAAGTTTGTTCGTTATAAATATTGTTGGGTTGGCTTATGAGAAATGTAATCCTAAAACAATCTATGAAATTAGTGTAAATGATTTAAATGGAAGTTATTTCGGACAAAACAAAAAAGATGGAACAATTATGATAAAACTTGGTAAAAATGCTAATAAAGTACAGGCAATTCACTTTGATGAAAATAGGATTTTAAATAATTGTATTCTTGATCCCAAAATAACAGAATTTCATATTGAACATGGTTTATTTATCAATGCGATGTATGCTGAAATGATGGATGGTGTATATAATAATAATCAAGACATAAAAATAGATTATAATTCGTGTCTTGATAAAAATCATCAATTTTGTAAAATTTCTAAAGATGCAGATATTAACGGAAATCCTGTGGGAATTTCATTTAATCAAGAAGTTCAGGATATTGAAATTTATGGAAATATAGTTGACGTTGAAAAAAGAAATGATTATAAAAAAGTAATAATAGGCGAAGATTATGAAGAAGATGATATTCCTGTATGTGCAAGTAAAAGTATTAGTGAAGAAAATTGTAAAAAAGAAAAATTCATAGTAAAATCTCCAAATGGTTATGCCAATCTTACTAGAAAAGCGTATGATAATTCGACTATTCGTGATAAAATAAAAAATGGAACAATTGTAGTCATAGATCCAATTGATATAAGTCCTTTTGATGTTGAAGGAGTATATGTTGAAGTTTTAGGACAACATAAATTTGGATACATTAATTGGAAATATTTGAAAAAGAAATAGTATTAAACATTTTAAATTTAAAATTTAGGAGAAATATAAATGGAAAATAATAATGTTGAAAATAAAAATTTAGTAAAAATTCTAATTGGAATAATAATTGCTCTTGTTCTGGTTATAGGATTTATCATCATAGGTGGTGGTATTTACCAATTTGTAAGTATGAAAAATAAAATAAGCGAGATGGAAAAAGTTCAAAAGGAACAAGAAAAACGACAGTTGGAAAATCAAATGATGGCTTCAGTACAAACTCAGGCTAAAGAAGACAACAAAAAAAGTGAAACCAAAACCAACGAAACTAAGACTGAAACTAAAGAAGTCGATCCATATGAAAGAAGATTTACAGCTTCTGATATGAATGATACTCTTGTGGAAATTAAAGGTGTAAGAGATGGAAATAAAGTGTTAGTGCGTGTTTTGGAAGGAAAAAATAAAAATAAAAAAGGATATATTAATTTAAAAGGTTTTAAAAATATAAGCAGTTCTTCTTTAAGAAAATTAATTGGGAGCACTTGGGCTGCAACTGGCGTTAATAACGGAGTCGAAATGGAATATGGCTTAATTCTTCATCGTCCTGGTTCAGATATATATAGCTTTAATTTAAATAAAGTATTAATAGATTACAAGTTATCTGGACACGATTCAGCAGTAAGGTACGACTGTGAGCGTGACACAGCAAGAAATTTTGTACAAGGTTATGATCCTTCAGCTTGCTATTAAATATTCAAAAAAATACTCAGACAACCAATCACACCATTGTTTGAGTATTTTTTATATCAACTATTTTCCCAAATTCAACAGACAAATTTATTTTCCATTCTTCTTAATCTTCTTCAACCACTCATCTGCCGCCTTTTCAAATTTATTTTCCCCATGTTCATAAAATTTGATTTTTTCATTCATATAAATTTGGTCTACATAATGATTTTCATAATTGTGTGGGTATTTGTAGTCTTTTGCTCCAACTTTTGTGAGATGAACTGGCACTTCCTGAATTTTTTCATTTTCAATGTGGCTTAATGCTGAATTTATAGCATTATAGGCTGAATTGCTCTTGGGAGAAATTGCAAGATAGATTGCCACTTCAGATAAAATGATTCTAGCTTCGGGCATTCCAATTTCCTTTATCGCATTAAGCCCTGCCACAGCAACTGGTAACGCCTGGGGATTTGCAAGCCCAATGTCTTCAGAAGCCAAAATTACAAGTCTTCTTGCAATATATAAAATATCTTCTCCGCCAGATAGCATTTTCGCCATCCAGTAGACAGCCGCATCAGGGTCGCTTCCACGAATACTTTTTATCATTGCTGAAATTGTATTGTACTTGTCTTCTGTTCTGTGGTATGATTTTTTTGTATTCAAAATTTCCTTTACTTCTTCCAGCGTAAACTCCACTCCAACATTTGTTATCAGTTCCAAAATGTTTATAGCCTGCCTTGCATCTCCTTCGATTATTTCCGAAATATATCCTAAAATATCATCTGAAATCCCAAAATTCTCCTTTTCATTAATATTTTTCAATATTTTAAGTAAATCATCCTCACTCAGTTTCTTAAATTCAAACGCCATACATCGTGATAATAATGCGTTATTCAAGTTATAATAAGGATTTTCAGTAGTCGCCCCAATTAAAATAATATTTCCATTTTCCAAATCTTCAAGTAACGAGTCCTGCTGCAACTTGTTAAATCTATGAATTTCATCTAAAAATAGTAATGTCTGCTGTCCATTTGTGTGAAAACTGCTATGTGCTTTATCAGAAATATTCTTTATATCCGTTACAGAGGCTTTTATAGCATTCAAATATTCGTAATGGTAATTCATTTTATCAGCGATTATTTCTGCAAGCGTAGTTTTCCCTGTTCCCGGTGCTCCCCAGAAAATCGCATTCATAAAGTTTCCACGTTCAATAATCTTCCTCAAAATCCCATTTTCCCCAACCAATCTCTTCTGCCCATAAAAATCATCAAGACTTTTTGGACGATACCTAAATGCTAGTGGCTTCTTATCTTCATATACTTCGTCAAATAAATTCATTTTTTTATATTTCCTTTTTTTAATTTCTATTTAGTGTTATTTATTTTTAATTCCGATTTTTTATTATCTGAAAAAACGTTTAAAACTAATATAGTTGTAAAAATTACAATAATCAAAACTACCACATAAAAAAAATAATTAAAGATTGCTTTAGATAGATCTGTACTCTTTATTATTTCTATTATAAATTTCCAAATATAATCATTCTCTGTACCTGCTATAGTTTGGTACATATATATATCCATAAAAATAGAGATAAAATAATACATTATAATTAAGATTATTGAATTTATAGCTGTATAAATAATTGAAAATATACTTTTCCCATTATTTTTTTCATATACTTTGATAGAAAATAAGGATATTGTCAGCAAGATTCCAACTAATTCTGTTCCCATTATTCCATTTAAAATTCCTTTTTTTAAAAATATTAAAATCATATAATTCAAATCTATTATTTCAGAATTCTTTGACACAGAAAAAGCAAAACCTCCTCCAAGCAAGAAAATTATTATAACCATCATAGCAAAAGTACACAGCATTATTTTTATCAAATTATTTGCACCAAATCTTACTTTCATCATTTTTATAAAAATAACAGTTAGTATAATCAAAACAGTAAAACTAAATACCACCTCTACTAACGTTGGAATCATCCCAGCATTTTCATTGCCATAATTCAACTTTAATACATTGATATAGTAATAATAATTAAAGATTGCTCTTTGTACTAATAACACAATCCATGTAGAAATAAATATTCCTGTTATTTTTAATATTCCTAAAAAAACATCAAAAAAATCTCTTTCCACTTTCTTTTCAAAATTTTCCATGAAAACCTCCACTATATTTTAAATTTTTTTGAATTTTTGTAAATCAATGTTTATAATTTTAAGTATGATTTATTTCACTTAAAAACTGTACTCTTTATAATCAAACCAGACATACCACAGTATTTTTTCTTTCTGATTAGGATACTCCCCAACAAGTTCTGTTACCATTGCCAATTCTTTTACTACTTCACTAAGCCACACATCTTCATCATCTTCATCGTAATAAATTTCATATTTCTCCATTTTCTCTTCGGTTAAGTAATCACCAATTTTCAAATCTTCTGCTGGAAAATATTTCCCATCTTTTATATCAATCTTTACAATTTTTCCAGTTTTTGGATTTGCAAATAATGAATATTTCTGTTCCTTGTCTTCATACAGCAAATACTGATAATATTTTTTTAGATTTCTTTTCTCTGATGCAGAAATTACTTTTTTAATGTGATCTCCTAATTTTATTCCACTGTATTTACGGTTAATTTTAATATTTTCATCTAGTTTGACTTCAATTTTCCCTGTACCAAAATATCTCTTTAAGATTTTTTCAATTAACGTCAATTCATCCCAATAATATTTTTTTAAATTTACAAATTCAGGAACATCAAGATTTACGTTGTATTCCTGCAAATTATTTAAAAACTCCTCAGTATTCCCTATTTCAATTTCATCAAACCATTTATTCTTAACAATATACTTTCCTTCTTTTTTACTTATATAAAAAAACACGCAAAAAGCATACATATCTCTAAATATTGCAATAATAAATGGCTCTCCATCCTTTGCTTCTTCATTATAAATCAAAAATTTATTTTCAAAATTTCCATTTTTGACTTTTACATATTTTTCTGTATTGTTTAAAATGTCACAAAGTAATTCATAATTTAAATTTTCCTTAATTATTACCTCTTCTTCTCCACTATCTGTTTCTTCTTTTTTATATTGATTATACAGCCACAATTTTAATTTTTTACTCATAAATTTTTTTAAAAGAAAGCTATCCCTAAATATTTTATTTCCCCACAGCAATTTATCAAGCATAGCAAAACCTCGATTAATTTATTTCCCATTATATCACAAAAAAAGAACTCTGAAAATATCAAAGTTCTCATTTCAAATTTTCTTCTTTAGTGGGGTTTTTATTACTCACATGAAACTCTTACATTATCATCCCTTATATCAAAAGCCAGTTCCCTTGTCTGAAAGTTGAAAGTCGGATAAATTCTTATTTCTCCATTCTCTATTTCCAAATATTCAGTATAATAACTTAAACCTCCATTTGCAGTCACTCTGAATCTTCCCGAATAATCTCCATTTGAAAGAACTCCGGAACATATTCTTCCATTTGCCATAGCATTTCCTGCAATTCCAGTAAAAATTGATATTACCGTAACCATTAATAATCTTTTTGATATTTTCATTTTAATCTTCCTCTCTTTATTTTTATAATTTATTGTTTCAAAATTATGTTTAAACATTTCTGTTCAATGCTCAAATTAGAAATTTTTCTAGTTAAGTCTTAAATTCAGCACTCCTTAATCCTTCATTTCTTTATGTTTTGAAGAATATGCATAATCTAGTCCTGCTTTTTTAAATCTTTTTACGTTTTTATTATACAGTTTTTCATTTTCATCCTTCAGCTGATCATTTATAAAAAAAGTTACTTCTATAAAATGTTGTAATTTAGAATAATTTTGTTTTTTCATTTCAGGATAAAATGTTTCAAAAAAATACTCAAAAAGTTCTTCATATTTTTCATATCTTGCGTAATTGTTGAATTTTTCTTCCATTTTTACCAACGGCTCTTTTTTCATAGTATCTTCTGCCACTATCTTTTTTGTAGTCTTTTTCATCATATTATTCTCTGTAGCTACTGCTACGACTGCAACTAAAATTAATGCTCCTGTTATTGTTAATAATTTTTTTGATATTCTCATTACAAATCATCCTATCTTAAATTTTATAATATATTATTTCTCTTTCTTAACTTGACTTCTATGCACGTATGCTACTGGTATATGCGGAGAATCTCCGTATGTAATATACAGCCAATCTCCTTTTTCTTCATAAACTTCTAATACTTTTCCATTTTTTTCTTTTCCAGCTATTTTTGCACTTGAAGAAGGTTCCCATCTTATATTTGCATATCCGTCCTTTGAAGAAACGACATAAGTCTCCATCAGGTAGCCTTGGCTTTTATGGATATACCCGTATAGAATTTTTCCCGATTCTGTTCTATATTTTATGTAATACCAGTTACCTTCCTTTCTAATTAATTCGCCTTCCTCAAACATATCCAATCCAGCTAATATTTTTGAACTGCTTGAGGGCTTTTCCCTAAGATTAGCTAATGATGCATCATTTAAATATACCTGAAAAAACGTTTTAGAAAATCCTAAACTCGAAACTCCTAATAAAATTGACATTAATAATAATTTTCTCATTTCACATCTTCCTTTCTTTATCTTTTAATTTGTTATTTCTTTAAATTTTTTCTACCTGTATTTTTATTAATTTTTCAAACTGTCATAAAGTTTTGCCAATTGAATTGTTTTTTCCTTTGTCAATTTTGTTGTTATATCTCCATAAGCCTCCACAGAGCCTGTTTCTCTAGATTCTTCCTCTGCTTCTTTATCTCTGTACTGTATCCACTCCCTTTGGCTGTTACGAAGTTTGGTTTTTAAATTTGCAGGTAATTTTGCCATAACAAGTTTATAAACTTTGTTTAATTCATCATCCCATTTTTTATCTAATTCTCCAATAGCTTCTTTTACTTCAAGAGATGATGAGCTGTTGTCCATTTTATCTTGTATTCGTTTTTCGACAATTTTCATTTTTGAAATTAATTTGGCTTCGTAATCTGATTTTCTTTTATTTGCTTTTGAGCTTGGAATACTGTTTATTATTTCTTGTATAACATTGTTATTTCCCACATTTTGAGAACTTTTTTCAGACTCAATTTTATTATTTGAACTCATTTCAGTAACTTCTTTAGAAAATCCTAAACTGCAAAATGCCAAAAATATTGCCATTAACATTAACTTTCTACATTTTCTCATAAGTTTCAACTCCTTTAACATTTTTTATTAACTGTATTTTTTATTTGTTATATTTAATGCAATTATAAAATAACAGTTTTTAAAAATCTGTAAAAAATAAAATTAATTCTTTTTACGTTATTATTATACCACATATTATTCAAAAAAACTAGAAGCAATAAAAAAATTATAATAAAATTTATTATGCCATATTTACTTTTCTATGCAATCATACTATAATATTTCTATAATAAAAAAATTTAATAGTTTATTATAATCAAAACTAATTTTATCAACAAACTTTAAGTATGAAATATTCAAAAATTGAAAGGCTGAAATAATGAAAAAAAATGTCTATTTTTATGAAACTGATACTCCAATTGGAAAAATTGGACTTGCTACAACAGAAAATGATTCTCATATTACTGATGTAATCTGGAGTTATGAAATTGAAAAATTTAAAAATGATGATAATTTTCAAATTAAAGAAACCAAGTTAATAAAAAAGGCAAAAAATCAGTTATTTGAGTATTTTTCCAAAAAGCGAAAAAATTTTGACTTGCCACTTCTAAAAGAAGGAACTCCTTTTCAAATTTCCGTCTGGAACACTCTTGAAACAATCCCTTACGGCGAAACCCGTTCCTACAAGGACATCGCAGTTGCAATTAATAACGAAAAAGCAGTCCGTGCAGTCGGAATGGCAAACAATCGAAATAAAATCTCAATTTTCATTCCTTGCCATCGTGTAATTGGTGCGGATGGAAAGTTAGTCGGATATGGTGGAGGACTTCATATAAAAGAGTTTTTATTGGAACTGGAAGGCATTGAAATAAAATAATTTAAGAAAATTACATTATAATTTAGGTATAATTTTATTTTTTATTAAATTTTATGAAGAAATATAAAAAACAATTTGTATTCCAATTTAAAACATTGTATAATAAAAATATAAAAAGAACACAAATAGCCAATACATAAAATGGAATAAATATATTTAACATAAATAGATAATTTAAACGTAAGGAGATGATATGCAATGCTTAAGAAAATTTTATTGATGGTTGTGCTTACTATGGCTGTCGTAGGTTGTACTGCACATGATATGGCTCTCTGGAAAGAAGCTAAACAGGAGAGAAGAGAAAGTGGAGAAAAATGTTATAGAAGGGCTAGCGGAACATTCTATTGCAAGGACAAATATGGAAATAGAACATACTAGCTATATGTAATTTTATATTTCAACTTAAAATATTGTATAATAAAAATATAAAAAGAACTCAAATGATCAATAAATAAAATGGAAGAAATATATTTGATATGGATATTTAAAATGTAAGGAGATGATATGCAATGTTTAAGAAAATTTTACTCTTGGTTATACTTGCTATGTCTGTCGTGGGGTGTACTGCACATGATATGGCTCTCTGGAAAGAAGCTAAACAGGAAAGAAAGGAAAGAGGTGTAAAATGTTACGAAAATGAAAATGGATATGTCTACTGTGAAGACAGATATGGAAACAGGTATTAAGCTATATGTAAATATACAGAGCGATAATGATGATCAGGAAAAAGAAAATATATATTTAAGGCAGGGCTTCCTATACAGGGGAATGTTTTCCTGTCTTTTTTCTTTTGAATAAATATTTTATTTCTATTCTATCCCAGTTCTATTTCTTCATTAATTTTCTGATGAAAATCAATCTTGTTTTTGACATTAATAACATTAACTAATCATCTGTTTGATATATATTTTTTATAAAGCCATCTATTTTGTCTTATGTTATTCACTTCTTTCATTGTTTTCTGTATGAATGATGTTTTCTATTCTAATAGGGACAATTTCATGCCCATATAGAGCAATTTCCTCTGTAGGAATTTTTTTTGATACAAATTGCAGTTAATAAAATATTTTCGTTGCTTTTTATTATTTTTTATGTTAAAATTTTATTAACAAAAATAACAAGAAAGGGTGTGAATTTTATGATAACCGTTTCTATAAATGCTCATCCTGACATAGAAGACAAAATAAACAACTATGTTAAGGAAAACAATATCAATTTAAACCAAGTAATGTTAGATTTAATTCTTGAAAAAATCGAAGATGAAGAGGACTACAAATTGGCTGTTGAAGCTTATGAAGAAGAAAAAGACAACAGAGAAAATTGGATTAGTCACGAAGATTTAATAAAAAAATTAGGGTTGGAAAATGAAATATAAAGTTATCATCAGACAAAAAGCTGAAAAACAATTAAATAAGCAAAATTTCGTTAAAGGAAAAATAACTGTCTGAGCGTAGTTTTTACGAAGCGAGTTTTATTTTTTCTTTATAAGAAAGTTTTGCGTAAAGCGGGGTTGTAAGGGCATGGCGTCTGATGCCCTTACGTTAAAAAAACATATAAATGAAATAAGAAAAAGCATTTATTAATCATAATATTTATAAATAAAATTACAAAAGTCTTTAAGATGGATACTTAAAAATTAGAATTTGACTTTTTTAACAAGACTATCAAACTAATTATTATAAAATTTTAATTACGATTTTTAAATAGAGGTTAGTATAAGAAGGATTTTGGAGATATAGAGTTGAAAATTATAGGATTATTGCAAAAATTGAAAAGGATGAATTAGTCATTTTAATTGTTCAAATAGATAAAAGGGATAAAATTTATATTTAGAATTATTTCTAAATTTATTGGGTTAATTGAGAATTGAAAATGATAAAAACTGTCTGATACTCTATTTTTAAGAATAAAAGGCAGTTTTTTATTTCAAGTTATTCTTTTCTATTTTTCAATTTACTTATTTCATATAATGAAAGTGCATAAATTTCTGTTATTTTCTCTAAATCTGATAAATCAAGCCACTCATCAGGTAAATGCGCTATATCCTTCTGACCTGGAAAACTTGGGCCATATGCAATAATATTAGGAATTATCTTTGCATAAGTTCCTCCTGTTGTTGTGACAGGTTCTGCATTAAAACCTGTAACATAATTATATACTTTCTGTAAAGTCTGCACATATTCAGAACTTTTATCATATAGGACTGGATTCCAGTTGGAAATTTCTTCCAGCTCTATTCCTTCCGTCAAATTACTTCTGATTAAATCCATAAGCTGATCTTTTTTACATATTGCAGGATAGCTCATTACAAATTCAAAAAAATGTCTGTTTTCAGCAATTCCAAATCTGTACCCTCTTAATATCATTTCTCCGAAATCATCATCCTTAAAATTTATTTTTAATTTTACACCGTTACTAGGTGCTGATAAAATATATCCATTTACAAATTCATATAATTTCTCTAAATCTTTCATTTCAGAATATATTCTTACCTTAAGCCTTCCCCTTTCTCCGTATACAACTGGCCATTTACAATCAGGAGTCCAGCCAAAAATAGGGACTTTTTCCTTTGTCAGATAATGTTTTACACATGCAAATCCTGTTTCTTCATTTGTTCCGAAAACTATTCTTACAGGAACATCAAATTTTATTCCTAATTTTTTCAGAATATGGAGTGCAAAAAGATTTGACAGAATGGGACCTTTATTATCCAGAACACCTCTTCCATATATGCGATTATTTTCTATTTTTCCACCTAATGGAGGATACTTCCACCCTTCACCAAGAGGAACAACATCTACATGTCCAAAAATCCCTATATATTCGTCATAATCCCTTATTTCTTCCGGTACATATTCTGCATAACCTATTTTATTATCTATATTCACTGTATTAAATCCCAGTTTTTCTGATATTTCCAGAGCTTTATCCAGTGCCTCAGCAGGCCCCTTTCCAAATGGGGCATTTTCTTCAGCTTCCGTCTGAATACTGTAAATTGAAACTAATTCACGTATTTTCTCTATTAATTCAGGTTGTATTTTTTTCACTTCTTCTTTTATTTTTAATATTATTTCCTCATCGAAAATATTCCTGTTTTTATCATATTTTTTATTATTATCCGTATTTTTATCCATTTTCTACCTGCCTTACTTTTCTATAAGAGGTTTCGTTCTTTCATTGATATACTCCTGAAGCCACTCTTCAGTCGCTTCTTCATGTACCATTTCATCGCCTTTTCTTTTTGTCCTGTATACTTTTACAGGAGTTTTTTCATTTCCTGCAACAAAGGAAAAATTTTCAATATTTGTAGCTACTCCCCATTCTCCTTCGTTATTCATGGCAATTACAGAAATATCTCCTGCTTTTCCTCTTTTTCTTATCAATTTCTTCTCAAAAGTGAAGACAGCTTTTTCACATGCTTTCTGAGGAGAAAGACCACTTTCCATAAGTTTTACTATCTCATATGAAATTATTCCCTTCATTATATCTTCTCCAAGTCCTGTCGCACTTGCTCCTCCAATCTCACTGTCAGCATAGAGTCCTGAACCGATTACAGGCGAATCTCCCACTCTTCCTTTCTTTTTCATGAAAAGTCCACTTGTAGAAGTTCCTGCAACTATATTTTCTTCTTTATCAAGGCACACCATACCAACCGTATCATGTCCTGAATAGGGCTTTATTTCTATTTCTTTTATATGTGCCATATCCTTCAATCTGTTTCTGTAATGTATTTTTGCCCTTTCTGTAAGCATATTTTTTCTTTCAAAACCTCTTTTATGCGCATATTTTTCTGCGCCTTCACTTACTAACATGCTATTTTCATTTAAATGACTCAAATCTCTGGCAACAGATATAGGATTGGCAAAATCTTTAATAGCACATACTGCACCAAAATCAAAGTTGCTTCCATCCATGTATGCCGCATCCAGTTCGACTTCCATTTCTTCATTTGGAAGTCCACCGTAACCTACAGATTTATAAAAAGGAAAATCTTCAACGTTTTTTATTGCAGTTTCTATTGCTTCTCCCGCTTTTCCATCATTTTTCAGTATTTTTGCAGCTTCTTTGACACCATCATGTGCCATGCACCATGTTGCAATTATTCCCCACATCTTCTTACCTCCTCAAGTTTTTTCATCTTATTCACTGTAATTATAGTTTTCCTTCAGTATTTTGTCATACTTTTCAGGAGTCAGATCTTCTACTATCAGTTTCAGCAGTTTCAATGTCGCAATAATATCATCCTTATGTACGACTCCAAGATGAGTATGCATGTATCTCATAGGTATAGATAAAGTTGTTGCAGGTATTCCAGTTCCTGACTTATGAATATTTCCTGCATCAGTCCCACCATCTGTAAAACAGCTCAGCTGATAAGGAATTTCATTCTTTCTGCATAGATTTTCAATATAAATAAGCAGTCCCCTGTTCATTATGGTCATTGAATCAATAACATTAATAGCTACTCCTTTTCCAAGCTTTATATTGTTTTTATTCAAGGGAGTATCCCCTGCCAAAGTAGTATCCACAGCTATTGCCAGGTCAGGAAATACTTTATGTGCTGTTGTTCTTGCACCCCTAAGTCCCACTTCCTCCTGTACCGTTGCCGCGAGCGTAACCTTATTACCTATATTTTCTTTTTTCAGCATATTCATAAGCCATATTCCTGTCGCTACACTTACACGATTATCAAAGGCTTTTCCTGCAAAGTATCCTTCTTCATTTAGCTCTATCATTTCTCCATACGGACATATCATATCTCCTACTTTTATTCCCAGCTCCTCAATCCTTTTTTTACTGCTGACTCCCATATCAATATACAGTTTATCAATTGGCAATACCTTTTCTCTTTCCTTTTCCTTTATTGAATGGACTGCAGGTCCACCAATAACACCATAATAAATATTCTTTTTTTCATTTATAACTGCCACCTTCTGATTGAGCAGAACATGCGACCACATATTTCCTACATTCTGAAAATACAGGTATCCCTGCTCATCTATTTCCTTTACGACAAATCCTACTTCATCCATATGAGTGGCTATCATTATGGAAATCCCATCTCCTTCCTTTGTAAAAAGGCAGGATCCAAGTCCATCCTGAGAAAATGGAAGATTGATATGCTTTTTCAATATATCGACAATATCCTCTTCAAATCCTGAAATTGCATAAGTTTCTGTCAGCTCCTTCAAAACTTTCCATCTTATATCAAAATTCATTTTTCTCACCCTTTAAATCCGAATTTTTCTATTTTTTCAGCAGTCAGTCCCTTAATAAACTCTATGATTACATCACTAAGATTATTTATGTGCTTTACTTTTAACGAATTTAAAAGAGCCTGTCTATGTTTTAAAGGCAGTACAAGTACAACTGTCGGAGTTCCCTCCAATGACTTATGGATAAAAGAACCGTCTGTTGCTTCCAGTTGAACATGTCCTTCAGGAATATATCCTTTTTTCTGTGCAGCTTCATAAAATTCCTGTTTTAACATTTGATTTGGAAGCATTGACTTATCAAAACTACGAATATATATGGCATTTTCTTTGGGTTCTTTTACATATGCTGCATCAATGACAATTGCTATATCAGGTTTTACAGCAGTCGTTGCCGTTATTGCTCCACGCTGACCTGTTACTGAATGGGATATTCCGCCTACTGCCACATCAAATAAAAGATTTTCCCTACCTTCTTCCAGTTTATCCAGAACTGTAAGACCAACTTCAAGCCCTGCCCTGTTAGAAAGATTTTTAGAAAGTATTTCTCCTTCCGAAAGGCATAAAGTTGGAACATCAAGTAAAAAAATATCTCCAATCTGAATTCTTGCTTTTAAAACTTCCTCTTTACTTCCATATCCTGTATCAAGTAAAAGTTCATTTTCATTTTTTACTATAAATCCTGTATATTCTTCATGTCTTCTGTTAAGCACTTTTACTGTTCTCTCTTCAAACAGACTTTTTTCATAAAGTCCTATTGTTAAAAATTCCATCAGCCCATCTTCTCTGATGTCTGAAATCATTCCTCCACTTTCATCCATGTTTGAACTTATCATTATTTTATATGACGAATCATTTCCTTTCTTAATGCCAAAAACCGACCCTAGTCTGTCCTTTATTATTGAAAGATTTCTTTTTTTATATTCATCATATAAAAAATCATGTACTTCCTTTTCATCCCCTGAAACTCCCCTTAATTGACATAATTCCTTTAGTCTCATACCTACTCCATTTCCTTTATTTATATATGTAATCATTTACTTCAGATAAATCTTCTCCATCATAAACTTTTTTAATTACTTTTGCCATATTCTGCAGTGATTCACGTAATCCTACTCCACCTTTTTTTGGCATTTTTATCATTACCAGATTATTTTTATATTTATCTATTATTTCCTTATTTTCTTCTGAACATACAACTACAGGTTTACAGTCTGTTTTCTTTTTTACGTGTTCTGCTAAAATGGAGGACATTTCTGCATAGTTGTAATAGTTAAAGCACGGCCCGCACAAAAGAATATCCGCCTTAACTTTATTTAGAAGTCCTATCATTTTTTCAAGTACAAGTTCCTGATTTCCCTTAAAATAACTATCGCTGCAATATGTTGTTGCAAGCACTGTTCCACCTATATTTTTTATATATTCTGAAAACATCATGTATGAACCCATTCCACCTTTTTCCAGTGCAAGTTCTACATTAGCTCCTTCTTTTCCGCCTGTTCCAGATTGAATCTGATCAAAAAATAAAACTATTTTCATTGTCTTTCCTCTTTTCTGTCAAAATTCTGCTTTCATTTTTTCTCATATTTATTAACAATAATACTTTTTTCTCTTAAATAGTCTTCAATAACGAATAAAACTGCCCCAAAATCAAATTTTATAATTAATTTTGAAACAGCCTTATTCAACATAAATTTATTTTATTAGAATGATATATCATCAAGTGAAATGTCTTCTAAATCATCTTTTTCATTTTTTTCTATAGGTTTTGTTTCTTCTTCCAGATACTGATTATCCAATACTTTGAAAAATGGATAGTAAATAAGGCATCCAATTATAACCAATATTATTTGGAAAATACCTGCAATTACACTTCCTGTAGCCAACCATCCTGAAAAGAACATTGGTGTTGTCCAAGGTAATAAAACTCCTGTTGTACGAGGTATAATATGCAATAAAGTAGCAGCTGTTGCCAAAATTGTATTAACAAGCGGTACCAATAAAAATGGTATTGCAATAATTGGATTCAACACAACTGGAAGTCCGAAGATAACCATTTCATTTATTCCGAAGATTCCTGGTACAATAGATAATTTCCCTAATTTTTTCATACGTTCTGATTTACCTTTAAATATCATCAGCAATACAAGTGATAGTGTACTTCCACCACCACCAAAGTTACTGAAGAAATCTCCAAATGGCCCTGTAAATATGTTAGGTAGCGGCTGATGTGCATTGAATGCAGTCAGATTTTCAGCAGTTAATGCCAGATGTATAGGGTTGAAAATAGTATTTGTAACTGCTGGCCCATTTATACCAAAGAACCAGAATAATGTTGACAGGAACTGGTAAATAGGCTCAAATATAAGACTTTGTCCGAATCCCATTAAAGGTGCCTGTAATATTTTATAGATAAAATCATGTGCATATCCTTCCTTAGTCAAAAACAGAAATACAAGTCTTATTATAAAAAAGGTAAACATAACAAACATACTTGGAATTAATGCTGCAAACGAATTCATTACTGCAGGTGGCACTCCATCTGGTAATTTTATAGTCCATCCCTTATTTTTAATCGCAGTAAATATTGTTACAGAGATTAATGCTGTAATCATTGCCAAGAATAAACCTTTTGTCCCTAAATTTCCTGATGCAAATCCGCTAAAAGCCTTTCCTTCCTTATCTACAAAAAGTGGATGTGTCTGAGGGCTTAGAATCAGGAATGCAACTAATGAAACTGCTGCTCCCGCTATTCCTTCTATTCCTTTTGCTTTTCCATAATAATAACCAATACCAATAACTCCAAGAAGAGCTATTATACCAAATGTGGAACCAATAACCGCATCAAGATATCCATCCCACCCTTTTCCTAAAAATTTCGCTACAAAATCTGTATATCCAGGAATTGGAAAGTTCCCGATAACTAAAAATATTGAAGCCACTATAATTAATGGTGTACCTACTAAAAATCCATCACGGATTGCTGTTAAAACTTTATTGCTGCTTAATTTAGTAGCCAAAGGCCCTAAAATTTTCTCTAATTTATCAAACATCTTCTTTTACCGCCTTTTCTTTTAATATTTTTATTGCTCTTTTTAAAATACGTTCTCCATCAACTTTCCCGTAATCTTCCAGATCAATTACTGCCACAGGGATTCCTTTCGGCTCATATTTTGAAGCCGTCTCTTCAAATTTAAATTTTACTTGAGGCCCCAGCAATATTATATCTGGATGAAATTCTTCAACAGTAACATCTATTTTGCTGTCAGGAAAAGCCTTTACTTCAACAGGTAAATTATGCTTATCTGCCACTTCCTGCATTTTTTTGGCAACCAAACTTGTAGACATTCCCGCAGCACAAAACAAATATATTCTTTTCATAAAATCCTCCTCTATCATATATAGTCAATCCACTTAAAAATTGGAGTAAAAATATATAAAATCAATGGATTCGCTATAGATACAGCCTAACCTTCTACTCTCGTCTTAAACTAGAATCGCTATATTTTTTTATTTATTATATTTTTCTTTTTATTTATCTGTCATTTGAAGCAGCAATCATTCTAATTGTATGTCTTACACCTCTTATGGCTATTGACAGTTCCATTATATTCTCATAATTTGCAACTCCTGAATATCCCGCATCTCCAATATGCTGAATATCAACTCCTGCAATTTTATTCATTATCGCTATTTCCCTTATTGTTTCCCTTGTAGAACTTTCCTGACTCGTTCCTATCGCTGACATTGACAATGCTCCGTTTTCCTTAATAAATTTCACAGCCTTTATCATTTCATCCTGAGTAAAACCAGGCACTGTTCCCACAGCTGGAAGCATAATAACATCTGCCCCACTTTCTATAAACTCTTTTACAGCTTTCAAATCTGCAACAGGCTCATCTACTCCTGCTGAGTGCATTTTCCCCGCTATTACCATTCCACTAAAATATTTTTTAGCCTGTTTTATCCCTTCTGAAATTCGATTATTTGTAACTCCTGTCCCAGGATTCCCTGTAAGACATACAAAGTCAAATCCCATTTCTTCTATTTTTTTCAGTGTCGCCTCAGAGCACATTCTTCCTTCAGGAATAATCTCTATTTCCTCCATCATATCTGCATTCAAGTCCACAGGCTCAAGATTTAGCCCTACTGGCCTACCTGTAAGTTTTTTTAAAAGTTTTATCGGCTCATCGCTTTCAGGCAAAGCCGCTATAACTGGATTATAAACATCCAGCCCATTCAGCAGTATAAGATCTGCCCCAAACGCTCTTGCCAGTTCACTATTTGTAACATCACCTGTAACGCTTCTTCTTCCTGCAACATTTTCTGACAACACTGTTCTGCCTTCACTTGCCTTTATTGCATTTTTTAAATCCTGCCCCGACATTTTATTGAAATCACTGGTAAAACAGCTTAATAACCTTTTTCCCATCTTTTCTTCCTCCAATTTTAACTCTATCTTTAAATTCTTTTATTTTTCACTATCGTTATACCCCACATTTTTCATTTTGTCAAAAAAAATTTTTAATTATTAATTTAATATTTTTTATATCATTTATTTTTATTTAGTTGATTTTTTCCTTTATTTAAAGTATAATTACAAAAGGACGAAAATTTATATTGTTTTTTCGTCAAAATAAATATAATTTATAAATAATAAAATTTAATATAAAAATTAAACGAAATTTTCAAATTTTTTTTCGTTAGTTAGGAGAATAAAAATGAATATCTATTTTTCAGAAAAATTTACAAATTTTCAAAGCAATATTAAACTTGAATTTTCAAAAAAAATAACAAAAAATGAAAAAATATTTCTCAAATTGCTATTCTTTAGAATTGTTTCAGATTCTTCATTTTTAGAAAAAGCTGAAATCAGATTTGAAGAATTGCTTTCCACACTTGAATTTTCTTCAATCAATGATTTCACACCATTTTTTAATACTTTGTCAGAAAAACATATACTTTTTTCTACAGATACCCAACTTTCAGGTTCCTTTGGAATTATTTCATCTTTCATTTTGTATTCTGATTATTGCCAAATATTTTTCACTGAAGAATTTAAAAACTGCTTTTCTCTCAAAAAAAACTTTTTTTCTCTTCTTGAGATTGAAAAATTTATTTTTATGACAGATTCCTTCTCATTCAGTTTTTATAACAATATTATTAAAAATTTTAAAGACAAAAATGAAGTCACTTTACCTGTTTCATTAGTAAAGACATATCTCAACGCAGATGATAAATATGAAAGGTTTTTTGATTTTGAAAAGCATATTTTAAAAAAAGCTGTACTAGATATAAACACTTTTACGGATTTCTCAGTTGAATATGAAAAGATAAAAGAATGCAAAAAAGCAACAAATAAAATTATCTCAATAAACTTTTCCATAAATAAATCAAAACAATCTTACAAGCCTTATGATAACAAAATTTATAAAATGCTGGGACTTATCAAGAAAAAAATTTCCAATCCTGAGGAAATTTACCATTTATTTGTACTTTATGTGGCAAAGAGAGGATATAAATACGTCTATGACAATATAAATTATGCAAAAAACTCTTTTCCTGAAGATTTTGAAAAAAATTTAAAAAAAGCTCTTATGCTTAATCTAGCTTCGAACAAGCTAAAACTTTATGTAAATGAACTAAAAACAGTCAAATCTCCAATAGTTCTATTTTACACTCTTACAAGGAAACTTAACAAAATTAAAAGACATTATCCAAAAATCGAGGAACTTATGCGTAACTTCAAATTAAAGAATATTGATTCCATTAGCTATTTTAAAGATAATGACTCTTTTGAATTTTCAAATAAATATATCAGAATTTTTGTAAAATACTATTCTGACAAAAAGTCCACTATTGAAATATATCTTCCAAGCAACATTATTGAAAAAATGAAACTGGAAAATGAAATTTAATCTCATTAAACCATATAAAAAAAACTGTCCAATATTCCTTTTTTAAGAATAAAAGACAGTTTTTTTATTTATTTTTTCAAATTATAAATTATCTATTGATATTTCCGTAAAATCTTTTATAACATACGAAATTCCATCAATTGATGATAATTTATTGTTCTCAAGAGTCGAAGAAACAGCTATAATTTTTGCAGCATTTGCCCGTTTTGCCGCTTCTATCCCAAGTATCGCATCTTCATACACCGCACAATCCTCAATATCCACATCTATATTTTTTGCCGCCTTCAAAAAAATGTCAGGTTCAGGCTTCCCTTTAAAGCTCCCGTCAGTATAAACAACTTTATTTATGTCAAACCATTTTCCCAAATCAAGATATTCAAAATAAAATTTTACATTGCTTAGAGGAGCACCCGTTGCTATCGTAACTGGAATACCATCTTCTTTTAACTTATCAAGAAATTCTGGCAATCCTTTTACTAATTTGAACATTTTCTCATCTTTTAAGCACATATCCCGATACATGCTTTCCTTTTCTTCTCCCAATTTTTCAGCTTCCTCATTTGAAAAATCTCTGTTAAAAAAATGTGAAAGGACTGTTTTATTATTTCCACCATGAATGTACTTATGAATTTCTTCATTTGAAATTTCCCTATTTATCTTATTTTTCAAAAATTTTCTCCATACATCTTCCTGTAATTCACTGTCAAAAAGCATCGTCCCATTAAAATCAAATAATACTCCCTTTATTTTCATTTTTCCTCCTAATAATCAAAAAATACTAATCATTTTAAAAATATTATTTTCAATTTTATTTTTTTGTTTCTCTTCAATTTCTAAAAAAAGGCTTTCTACATATAAACTTTACGGTTAAATTTGAACTAATAAACTTTGATATCCTTCAAAAATCAACACTTTGCCATCATTTTCAACATTCTCATAATTATTAATCAGAACATCCCCTAACTTGATTTCAGCTTCATTAATGCTTCTCGCAATTTCACTTAATTTCACTTCCTGTTTTTCGCAAGAAAAATTATTAATACAAAGAACTTTCTGATTTCCATATTTTCTCACATAAGCAATAATTTTTTCATTCTCCAACGGAACAGAAATAAAATCACCAAAAGTCAAGCAATCTGAATATTTCCCATTTTGTCGCAAATCTATCATTTTTTTATAATGGGCAAAAATTGAATTTTCATTATTTATTTGAGATTCTACATTTACTTTTTCATGGCTTCCAGTCAATTCTATCCATGCTTTTACATTTTCATCTTTTGAAAATCCAGCATTTTTAGTGCTATCCCATTGCATCGGTGTTCTCGAATTATCACGGCTTCGTTTATTTATAAATTGCAAGGCTTCTTTAGGAGAACATCCTTCTCCCAATGCACGCTGATACTGATCCTTGCTGGCAATGTCATCAAACTGTGCTATATCAGTTCTTTCAAAATTGTCCATTCCTATTTCCTGTCCCTGATAAATAAACGGTGTCCCACGTAAAAAGAAAAACAATGTTGCAAGTAATTTTGCATTTATTTCATTTGCTTTCTTCCCTAAAAATTTATTCAAACTTCTAGGTAAGTCATGATTTTCCAAAAATGGTGCTCCCCATCCATATTTCTGCTGCGTCAACTGACTCTCAAAAATTTTGTTTCTTAATTCTCTCACTTTCACATCCTGTACTGAATAATAAAATCCTTCCTTTGCCATATCCAAATCAGAATAACTAAAATCAAAAATCATTGAAAAAAATCCATCTTCACCAATAAAATCATTATATCTTTCGTATTCCAGTAAAGGTGTTTCAGCTACAGTCATGCAGTTGTACTTCTTAAATGTTTTTTCTGCCAGTTCTCCTAAAAATTCCTCAATTCCTGGCTGATTTAACGTATATTTTATGCTAAATGCAAAACCATCCGCTCCATCAACAGGCAAGTCTAGATAATCTTTGTCTTTTTTTATTGAATTTATAGCATCTACCCTGAAACCTGCAATTCCTTTTTCCAGCCAGTAATTTACCATTTTATAAAGTTCTTCCCTGACTTCAGGATTTTCCCAGTTTAAGTCAGGCTGTTTTTTTGAGAATAAATGTAAATAGTACATTTCATTCCCATTTTCATCAGCTTCACCTTCAACTTTTTCCCAGGCAGAACCACCAAAATGGCTTCTCCAGTTTGTCGGTGGCAATCCGTTTTCTCCTCTTTTGAAAATATAATAATTTCTATACTTGCTTTCAGGATTTCTTAATGCTTCCAAAAACCACTCATGCTCATCAGAAGTATGATTAATTACCAAATCTAGAATTATTTTTATCCCTCTTTTTTCAGCCTCCGCAATCAATCTCTCTAAATCTTCCTTTGTTCCAAACTCAGGATTCACATCGTAATAATCTGAAATATCATACCCATTATCATCCATTGGCGACTTAAAAATTGGACAAACCCAAATAAGCGTTATTCCTAAATCCTTCAAATAATCCAACTTTTCTGTAATCCCATTCAAATCTCCAATTCCATCGTTATTACTATCATAAAAACTTCTTGGATAAATTTGATACCCAACTTCTTTTTTCCACCATTTTTTATCTAATTTTTTTGTATCCATATTTTTCTCCTTCATATTCAATAAAGTCATTTTTTTAAACCTGCCAATCTAAATATACGGATTGACAGGCATTAAGGTGATGCCGATGATGAATTTTAACTATTTTTTTTTAATAATCAAAAACAAAATGACTATAGCTATAAAATAGTAAAATCCCAATTCATTTTTACCACCTCCCAACTGTCCCATTTGGTTGTTAGTTTTGCAGAACTAACTTGGTAATTATATCATAAAAAAAGACCCCATTCAATAAAGAATAGTGCCTTTTCTTCTGCAAATTTTTTATTTCCAAACGAAACAATTGGTTTTTTTTTCTTTGAATAATTATATCATAAACTAATTAACATTTCAAGCACTAAAAATTTATTTTCATTTTAAAATTATTCAGATGTAATCTATTTCAATACTGGCCAGAAGTCTTTATTTGCTTCAATTAAATCATCTAATATTGCTTTTGCAACAGAGGCACTTGGTACTGTTCTTGACAATGTGATTGCTTGCCAAAGTTTTTGGTATGAACCTTCTATCCATGCTTCTACTGTCAATTTTTCAACTGATACTTGTTGTTCCATTAATCCTTTCTGGAATTGAGGAATTTTACCTTGAACGATTTTTTCAGGCCCATTTGAACCTACTATACAAGGTACTTCAACCATTGCAGTTGGATCAAAGTTTGAGATTGCACCGTCATTTTCTACAATTAATAACATTCTTTCCTTTGTATCATAAGCGATTGCTCTTGCCAAGTCAACTATATATGAAGCGTGATCATCCACATGAAGTTTGCTATCTTTTGCTGTTCCTTTTTCAGCGATTGCTCTACATTCTCCGAATACAAATTTTTCTCTTCCTTCCATTACTTCATTTGCTCTTGTATGGTTAGGATTTGAGTGTTCTACTACATAATCAGGGAAGAAGTAATATTTCAGATAAGTATTTGGCATTGTTGTTGGATCAATTGCAAATACATCTCTTGCTTTTGTAAATGTGTCACTCCAGCTTGCTTCTGTATTTTCTCCTTCAATTTCCACATTATATCCAACTTTTGCAACTTTTTCTCTCAATGCAGGCATCAAGTCATTTCCCTTTTTATCTCTAATATCTGTCCACCATCCAAAGTGATTTAATCCAAAGTATCTGATTACCATATCTTTTCTTGATTCAAGTCCAAGCATTTCAGCCATTCTTATTTCAATTCCAATTGGCATATCGCAAATATTTAATATCTTAGAGTTTGGACGTAATCTTCTAGTTGCTTCTGCCACGATTGCCGCAGGATTTGAATAGTTTAACATCCACGCATTTGGTGAATATTTTTCCATATAATCAACTAATTCGATAACTCCACCGATTGAACGCATTCCATAAGAAATTCCTCCAGGCCCACAAGTTTCTTGTCCTAATACTCCATGTCTTAAAGGTATTTTTTCATCTTTTTCACGCATTGCATATTTTCCAACTCTTATATGTGCCATAACAAAGTCAACATCTGTAAATGCTGTTTCAGGGTCTGTTGTGTAAACAAAGTTAATATCAGGTGCTTTTTCCTTTATAATAATATCACAAGCCTTTGCTATAACTTCTTGTCTTTCTGCATCGTTATCATAAAATTTTATTTGTCTAATCGGAAATTTATCTAAATTTTCAAGTAACATCAACACAATTCCTGGAGTGAATGTACTACCTCCACCAGCTACTACAATTGAAAATTTTTTCATAAATGATCATCTCCATTTCTATATTTTATTAATTTTTATTTCCTATTTACATTATTTATTATATCACATTTTTTAAAAAAGTCAACACTTTTATATAAATCTTTTTGAATTTTTTTAAAGAGTTATATAAACCTTTTTTTATTGCTATTTATCCTTATTTATTGTATAATCTTAGTAATAACATTTAAAATCAAACTTAAAAATTATACGAAAGGTTTATATAAACAAATGAATAAATATGAAAAAGTATATCACGATATAAAAGAACAAATAAAAAATGGAACTCTGAAACCAGGAGATTTTCTAAAAAAAGAAGATGATTTGGCAATGGATTATAATTTTTCTAAACTTACTGTAAGAAAGGCTCTTTCTATGCTGGAAGCAGAAGGCTATATTCAAAAAGTAAAAGGAAAAAGATCAGTTGTACTAGAAAAAAAAGATCTGGAAAATATTTCTCTGACTTCCATTCAAACTGTCCAAGAAATTAATAAAATCCAAAATATTAATCTTAAAACTGATTTAATCAGTTTGTATATTGTTCAAGGAGTGAAAAAGTTAATGGAAGAATTTCAAGTTTCTGAAAATGCTGACTTTTATAAAGTTGTACGTACGACTTCTTTAGATGGAGAGGTTTTAGATTATTCTACTAGCTATTTTGATAGAAGGATAGTACCTTTTCTAAATGAAAAAATAGCTAAAAAATCAATATACGAATATCTAGAAAACGAACTAAAGTTAAAAATAGCCTATTCACGTAGAGATATTAACTTTAGAAAAATTACTCCTGAAGAACAAAAGTATCTTAAATTAAAGGATATAAATATGGTTGTCGTTATTGAAACTCATGCTTATCTATCTAATGGCACCCTTTTTCAATATGAAACCATTATTCATCATCCTGAAAAATTTACTTTCACAGCTATCGCTAAAAGATAATTTATATAAAAAGAAAGAACTTTCGTAAGCCCTATTACCTTTAATTGGTGACTTTTGAAAATTCTTTCTTATTTTTATGTTTATTTGATTAAGTTTTCAATTCTTTCTCTTACTTGAGGTACTGTTAAACCTATGATTACTTGAATTGCTTTACCTTTTCTAACTACACCATGAGCTCCACCAGCTTTAAATGCTGCATCTTTTGCTAATTTTGCTTCATCTTTTACACTTACTCTAAGTCTAGTTGCACAATTATTTAATTCTTCAATGTTTTCTTTTCCACCTAATGCTTCAAGAATTATTATTGCCTGATCCATATATTGATCATCTGAAGAACCAGAAGCTGCTCCACCTTCACCATGTTTAGCTTTATAATCAGCTTTAGTGTAAAGTTTCATTTCTTCATCTTCATCTTCTCTACCTGGAGTCTTTAAATCCATTTTTTGAATTAAGAATCTAAATACAAAGAAATATATTGCTGTAAATATTAACCCTATCACTATCTGAGTAATTACTGTTCCAGAGTGATTTTTAAACATTGGTATCCAGTTTAAGAATAGGAAATCAAGTAATCCTCCACCCATATTTCCAACTACTCCGAAAGCATACATTGTTGCTGCCATTGTTGCTGCCAAGAAAGCATGAACTGCAAACAATACAGGAGCTATAAATAAGAATGTAAATTCTAATGGTTCTGTTATACCTGAAACTACGGCTGTAAATACTATTGGTATCAATAATGCTGCAACAGTTTTCTTTTTCTCAGGTTTTGCAGTAGCGTACATAGCAAGTGCTATTCCTGTTGCACCAAATATTTTTGAATTTCCGTGTAATGCAAATCCACCTTGTGGGAATAAAGTTTTTAACGCTTGTGTGCTTTGAGCAAATTCTTTTATATGTTCAACCCAGTAAACTTGAATTCCGTTAGGAACTGCTGCTGGCCCGAATACAAACGGTGTATAAACAAAGTGATGTAATCCTGTTGGGATTAATATTCTTTCCAAGAATGTGTAAATCCATACTCCAAATACTCCTGAAACTTTCATAAATCCTTGCATTGCACTAATTCCCATTTGAATTTTAGGCCAAATTAATACTGTTAGGAATGCACAAGGAATCATAACTACAAACCCTACTATATATACAAATACTGAACCTTGGAATACTCCTAAGAAATCAGGTAACTTTTTGTCAAAGTATTTATTATGTAGATATACTACTAATGCTGCTATTAAGATACCACCAAATAAATTTGTATCTAATGTTGGAACTCCACCTATTGCAGCATACCCTGTTACTTTGTTAGCTATTTGTTCCGCTGCATCTATTCCATAGAATACTTTTAATATTGCTGCTACAAAATAATTAAATGTAGTGTATAACGCAAATGTTTCCATACATGCTCTCGCATTTGTTTTTGTTGCCAAACTGATTGGTAACCCTATCGCAAATAATATTGGCATTTGTCTAAATACTGTCCAACCACCTTCTGATACCACATACCAGAAATTGTACCATAGTGTACCTTCTTCAGCAATTTTTCCTACAACTTGTGTATTAGTAAATACAGAAGCTAATCCTACGACTATCCCTGTGAATGCGAATAATAGAACTGGTGCCATCATTGCTCCACCAAATCGTTGAATTTTTTTCATCATAGTTGAATACCTCCTAAAAATTTTATATATTTGATTTATTTTTTCCTTATTTTAAATATACCACACTTTTTTAAATTGTCAATACATTTACGTATATCTTTTTTCAATTTTTTTTTCAAAAAAATAATCACCATATTAAAAAACAGTGATTATTACTGGTTTTTTGATTATTTAAAAATTATGATTTCATTTTAAAATTATTATTTTTTAATCAAAAATTAAATTTCTATTTCTACTTCTATTCCGAAATGATCCGATACTACACCTTTATTTTTACCATCAAAGATAACTTTGCTTTCTTTTACTTTTATTTGTTTATTACTAAATATATAATCTATTCTCTTTTTAGATTTATCTTGATCCCATCCGTGAATCCCTTTATCAACAGTTATCCCGCTATCTTTTTTCTCAGCCATGGTATATGTATCATATAAACCTTGATTTACAATATTTTGATAGTCTTTTGGATTTCCATTGGCATCCGTATTAAAATCTCCCATTAATATTTTTAAATTATCAGTTTTAGATCTTTTTAGAATGCTTTGTAAATTTTCTCCCATATCTTCTGTTTCACAAGTTGGCAAATTCATATGGCAGCTGTAAAATTCAATATCCTGTCCCTTATAATCAATTGTAATGCTTACAATCCTTCTTGCCGATATTGTTCTTACTGATTGTGCAAAAGTACAGTAAAATTCATCTTCAGCACTAATTTTATGTCTTGTTATTATTGCCACACCTTCATTATATTTTCCAAATCCAATGTGTGAGTTACTCCAGTGATAATAATAGTCCGTATCTGTATACTCCTGTAATTTTTCCAGAAGTACCCATCCATAATTTTCCTGTCTTATGTCATCAAAGATTACAGGATTATTCATAAGCTGATTCACTTCCTGCATTGCTATCACATCATACTGCTTTTCAGCAATATCTCTTGCCAAAATATCAATTTTTTCCATTTGATTTTCTTCCAGCCACGCATGGACATTAATTGTTAGTAATTTCATAATTGTACTCCTTAATATATTTTAAATTTATAAATTTTATTTTTGTTCTAAATATTTTTCTATAAAATTATCGCATTTTTTTCTATTTTCAGTCATCAAGTTATAAATTTTGTCCTTTTCGCTTTTTAATTCTTCCAAGTCAACATATTCCTTTGTCTTAAAAACATAACCTAATATATCCAAATTACAACCTTTTTTTAATACAGTTTCATTTGAGATTAATCTTGAAATACCATTTATTTCCTGTTTATTTCTAAAAATTTCCACTAATTGCTTATAATTTTCAGGTTTTATTTTCTCACTTCCCTTTTCAAAGAAATTTTGTGCCTGTATAAATAATATGTTATTTCTATTTGTCTTATCATCGTTAAAAATTATTACCTGATTTTTTAATATATTGTTAAAAGGCATAGAAACAACGCACTTTATTTTATCCATTTTTATAATTTCTTCTATTTTTTCAGGTTTCATTAGATAAAAGGCATCTTTTTCAACCATTCCTTTTTTATTATTTATTAAAAATTCATATACTGATTTTTCTGAATTTTCTTCGTTTGTCAGAATTTTTACTGTGTTTTTTGAATTTTCCAAATTTGCCATCGCATTTAGAATTTCGATAATTGTATTTTTTTCATTTTTACTTATCTTTTCACCATAAAAGTTATTATTTTCAAAAAAATCATTGTTATATAAAATTTCATTTTTCTGAATATTTAAAAACTCTACAGATAACTGGTTAATACTTTCATCGTGCATAATAGACATATTAATTACACCGTCTGTATAATTTTTGACTATCTTTACATATCTTCCCCTTAAAATATTTAGTTTTAAGTCCATTTCCGACTGTTTCAAAGTTTCAATAAATTCTTCCAAATTGGGAAAATTAACTCTAAAACCATGTATTCCAGCAAACATATCTATTTTAACCAATAATTTTTCTATATTTTCCAAATATGTGCTTTTTGCATCGTATTCAAATCCCAGATCATTTAAATATTCCAAAAATAAATAGTTATCATCACGTAAATCTTCCAATTCTTCACTCACAACTTTACTTACAGAAATAATGTACAAAAGAAGCGACATTTTAAGAATTTCTAATTTTTGATGATTTTTATTATTTTCCAACTCCTCTATTACAAGTTCAAAAAATTTATTCTTCATTTATTATCACCTTATTTTCTGACAGAATCTTTTCCTCAATATATTTCTTTTTAAGCTGTAAATATTCCAGTGTACTTTCTTCTTCCGTTTCAAAATTATTTATTATTTCCACCATTCTATCCTGTACTTCTCTTTCAGGCAAATCTATATCAAGTTCCACTATATCCGTCTTATTAACTGCCCTTACAGCACTCATTGTCTTATATTTTTTCTCAAAGTAAAGCAACAGCAATTCTGTCTTTAAAAGCCATTGCAAATATTTTGGATTTACCTTTTCATTTGCTCTTAAAATAAAGTAAAGCGTGGCTGGCAGGACATTTTCATAATCTTTGTCAACATATATGACTTCTATTTTACTTCCCTTTGCCTGAAATAATACATCATTCTTTCTTACAAAATATTTTTCATTTATTTTATTTTTTCCATTTTTATATCTTTCTGGAACTTCCGCATTTTCAAAACTTTCTATCTTTCCATTATTTACAAGTGTTGGATTTAGTAAAAGATAACCAGTTTTTGAATCTGCTGTTTTTACGTTTAACGGTGCTATTATATCTACATTATCCCCTAATTTCATTTTTTCACTTCCTTTTTCTAATCATACTCAAACCCTTTCAAAATCAAACTGCTAAAATTAATTGAACTTGGGATTCCAGTAAGATAGCTATTACTTTTACGTTCAGTTTTAAAATGGCATTACTATGCTACTTCTGTAAGTATTATACCATAAAAAAATATGGAATACTATAAGATAATTCTTTTTTATTCATATATAAATTTAAATAATTTTTCGTTTTATTTATTTTCATTAATTTTTGCAAAATCAGTAAAACATCCTTTATTTTCCCTAATATGTATATCTTCATCCGCACTCTTTTCATTTTTAAAACTTACAACATCTTCAGCATTCTGAACAAATAATGTTGTGCCCCTGGCTTTTAACTTAACTCCACATTTAAATTTAAAAACTCTGTCCTTTACTCCATTTTCCAGTAGCACATTGTATCTTTCCCTAGGGAATTTTTCTATAACTAATGAAGTATAATTCCCTATGCTGCTATTTCCTGTTACTACTGTCTGTTCTAAATATGTGTCTGTCTTTCCGCTGTAATAGAGATTGTTTGTTGTGACAGAAAAATTAGCGGATGGTTTTAAAGATATTTTTTTATCTTTTCCCTCAGTCGAAACTACATTTTCGTTATTTGATACTGTATTTCCCTGACTTTGCTGAGTATCAGAGGAAGATAACGCTTTTATTGCCAAATAAATTACAATACAAAATAATATTCCTAAAATTATTAAAAAAATAACATTTATACCATTTTTATTATTATTTCGTGTATATGTACTTATCTCATTGCTTTTGACAGTCCTTGTATTTTTCTTTGCCTGTCTTGCCGTATTATTATTTTTGTTCTCCTGTCGCCTTTCCCGCCTGACTTCATCCAATTTTTCCTGTAATACAGTAATTGAAGAATTTTCAGCCCAGTATAATCTCGCATCATTCAGATATTTCTGTGCTTCTGCAAATTTTGATTTTTTTATAGCCCTCAATGCCTCAATACACAAGTCCTCCGATTTTTCAGCATACCTGCTCCGTCTTGTTATTTTCTCAGAATCAGCCTTTTCATCTAATGTGACAGAATTATTTCCTGCCATATACGGTATTTTTTTTTCCTTGCAAAATTCAATTACAATACTTTGTGCCTCATTTCTGCTTTTCAGTATTTTTTCAATTTCTCTGGTAAATTTATCAGCAGGAACTTTATTTTTTGTCAGATTATAAACCTGCTCTATTTTTTCTAATTCCTTATGTACTTTCAAATATTTCAAATGTTTTAAATAATCATCATATTTTTTTATTTTATCTTTATGATTTAATATCAGTTCACAAGCGCTGTACAGCTTCTTTCTGGCAGAAGTTTCATTATCAAATTTAATCAATTTTTTCCTATTATCATCTATTTCTTTTTGTGTCAAAGTTTTTATGTCCAGCCCTTCAGAAATCAAAAAATCATATAAATTATCCTTACTCAATACTTCCAGATATTTTTCAAACACTGAAAACTCGTAAAACTCATCAATTTTCATATGAACATATTTCAAAAATTTTTCGTATATTTTTTCATCATATTCTTTTGGCTCTATTTTTCGCCCACTTTTTTCTATCCGTTCCCGTACAAGATTTTCTTTCCGTCGAGTCTTTTGTGCAATTTCTTTCACTATTTCCTCAGTAATTGTAACTTCGTCAAGATATTTCAAAAAATCATCTATCGGTTTAAACAATCTTTGCTGAGCATCCTTTATAAGCTCTTTCCTTCTGGATTCATTTAGCATTTCTTCCCGTATAATCCCACTTTTTACCAAATTATTATATTTTTTATATTTTTCCCCATCAAAAGGATCGCTCTCTTTTGCCAGCCAATGCCGCTTTTTTTCTTCAATTCTGGCTTCTATCCTTTTTTCATTTTCTTCGGGAACTGGATAATATTCCAATTCAAGTATTTCATACCAGTTATTTTGTATTTTTGCCAATTCTTTGCTCTCTTCTGCCATTTTTTTAGATTCTACCTCCTTTCATAGTAAAAATTTTAAAATCTAAATTATAATTATGTTACCAAAATTCTAAACTTATTTAATTTTTTGCTTATTTAATTTTTGAGGGAATTTAAGTATTTTTTATGTGAATTTTATTACAATACGGCTATCCCCTGTGATTTTTGCGTCAATCTTTCCAATTCTTCCTTTGTCATTACACCTTTTGTTTCAAATTTCACATTAACTTGCTTACTTCCAGTTTTATCCAGCCCCTTAACTTCCAAAATTCCTTCCTTGTTTAATTTAAGTGTAATTTCAACTGGTGAGCCGACAGGTGTATTTTTTGGCAATTCCAACACTGCATCTCCTATTTTTAAGTCCTCGTCAACTTCAAAATATTTATCCATATAATCATTTTCATATATTTCAATATCAACTGTCGCCTGATTATCATAGAGCGTGCTGAAATTCCCCGATACTTCCAAAAATCCACTAGGCATTGCCTCGTTTTTTATAATCATATTAAAGCAGCTTTTGATTCCTTCCTTATTTTCCACTTTTACCGCAAAACTTTTTGTAGTCGCTATCACAATCTCTCTCGTATTTCCACCAATGCTCATCATTTCAGGCGAAAACGTTAATTCTTCCTTGTAATCCTGTGCCTTCAGTTCCTTCTCGTTCCCATTGACTGTAACTTTTACTTCCCCATTTGACTCAAAATCCTTTGCTGTAAGGCTTTTCTGATTATTCACATAGACATTCACGGCATGAATTGCCGCCCCTTTTGCCACAGCTTCATCTGGTTCAAGAATCTTGATTTCAATTTGTCCAAAATTTTTGGCAAGTGCCTTCCTAACTTGAGGCATTCTTGTAGAACCACCAACTAAAAGAATTTCATCAATTACATCATAACCTTTATTTTTCGCAACTTCAATGGCTTCCTTTGTCTTTTTCAAAGTTTCATTTAACAAAGTGGATGTTATTTCATCAAATTCATCTCTAGTTACAGTCACTTTTTCCCTGTTTCCCATAACTTCTAGCATATCTCCAGCCTGACTTCTCGAAGTTAATTGTTTTTTTATCTTTTCCGCCTTCAACCGCAGATCCTGTTTTGCATATTCGTCAAATTCAATATCATAGCCTATTTTTTCAACAAACTGGTTAGCCAGATACCCTATAAGTACCTCATCCCAGTTTTTTCCACCTAAATCATGATCTCCATCCGAACAGATAACCTCAATTTTATCAGCACTTATCCGCATAATCGTCACATCGAATGTTCCACCACCAAGATCATAAATCAAAATAGTTTTCTCATCCTGTTCCTTTGCACATCCATAATACAGTGCCGCCGCTGTTGGTTCGCTTATAATTTCCAGCACATTCAGTCCCGCTATTTTACCTGCATTTTTTGTGGCTGTACGTTCTGCTGTGCCAAAATAGGCTGGACAAGTTATCACAACATCCTTGACTTCCACTCCAAGCTGCTCAGAAGCGTCCTGAGTCAATTTTCTCAAGATAAATGCTGATATTTCCTCGGGAGTCTTGTCTTCCCCATTATAATTAATCGCAAAATCCGTTTTCCCCATCAATGTTTTCACAAGCATAACTGTTGTTTCAGGATTTAACACTGCTTCAGCCTTTGCATCAGCCCCGACAATAACATTATCCCCTTCAAATGCAACTACAGATGGAGTTATATTGTCCCCATCATTATTTTTTATTACTTCAGCTCTTGCCGTATCATCTACACGTGCTATACATGAATACGTTGTTCCCAAATCAATTCCAAAAACATATTTTGACATTTTTTATTCTCCCTTCACTTCATCCTTTTCTTCATCTTTTTTATGGATATAAACTTCCACTTTTTCAGGCAAAATCACTTTTCCTTTGTGCATATACCCACTGCTTGAAATAGTATAAATTTTCCCATGCAGCTCTTCATCCGAAGTTTTAATTTTTTTCATTATTTTCTGCCTTTTTGCATCAAATTCTATATTTTTCCCATTCTCTGTTTCATAAATTTCTATATCATTATTTTCAAGAATAATCTCAATTTCCTCAATATAACTTTGAAGTAATTTCAACTTTTCCTCATCTGTCTTTTTACGAAAATTCCCCACACCTTTTTTCATACTTTCTCTCATATTTATAAAATCCAATATAAGCGGTTTTACAAGCTGAAAATGTAAATCATTCCTATATTCCTGAATCTCCTCGTGAAGTTTATCTGCAATTTCCTTTTCAAAACTCGTACTCTGAATCTTTTTCAGAAACAATTCATTCATTCCATTCAATTTATCATTAATACTTCCAATATTTTCTAATATTTCATCAATTTTATCATTATTACCCTTAACTTCAAAATTAACTTTCCCTTTTTCTTCCATCTCCTCTTTTTCCATAATTTTTCATCCTTTCTCAGCAGTTCAAATATTTTCTAAACTTTATTGAGGCAAAAATTCAATAATATTTAAAGATTACGATTAAAATTTACTTAATATACCATATACCAATAATTTCAATAGTTTAAAATTAAGAATATACTCAATAATTGTCTTAATTATAGCATATTCATTAGTAAATTTCATTAATTTTTTTCAAACACAAAAAATCACATATTTGTAATAAAAAATACCCAAACAATAATTTACACTACTATTCGAGTATTTTTTCTTAATTAAACTTTTTTTACTTCTTCACAATAAAAAGTTTATCATCGTTACTGTATTCAACCAGAAAAATGTCATTAATATCAGAAATATTGTATTTTTCTAGTTCTTCCTGCAGCCACTTGTCATCTTTTCCAATATGCTCCAAGTTTTCTTCCAAGATTTTTCCTTCTGAAATTAATAAGTTTGAATAATTTTCATCATTCTTTTGTATGACAATTAGTTGTCCGTTTGATTCCATAAATGCATCTTCAATGTCTGATATTTTGAAAATGCCTTTTGTCCGTAATTTTGTGTAGAAATCAGGGATAGAAAGAGTTGCCTGAGCAAAATTTTCTGTTAACATTTTTCCACCTTTTATTAAGTATACAATTTGTCCGTCTATCATTTTTTTTACATTCTTGTTTGAATTCTTTAGAAAATCTATCGTTGTCATTAACACTCCCCATATTAAAAGGACTATTAGGAACTGGACTATTGTTATGCTTGGATTGTAAATTACACCACCGATGATTCCCCCAAGAACATAGTTACCTATCTGATCTTCTGTTGAAGTTGGTGCCAGCTGGCTTCGTCCATTCAAATTCATAAATACTACCAAGGCAATAAATCCAATTGTAAGTTTTATCGCCACAGGAATTATAAAATCCAAATTACATCATCTCACTTTCTTTACTATTTTTTGCTTTAAAAATAAAAAATGCCACTATTCCTTAAATGTCTTAATTTCATCCACATAAGGTACTGTCATCTGTTCAACCAGAATATTATTGTCTACCCAATGAATCTGATAAAACTTATCTCTTATTTTATAAACTGTATGTTCTGTTATTTCAGGAGTATTTATAAAAATTTCATTTTCTCCAACTTTAAATTTTTCAGCCAATTTTTTAATAACGCTTGCCGAATTTTTATAAACTTTTTCCTGATTATTTTTAGCTCTATAATTTTCAAAATGATACAAGCTAAATAAAAAAATAAACATCAATCCAAGCAAACTAAGCTGCTTATCTCTTAAAGAAATACTTCCTTTAAACCATTTCCAAAACGCAAATAATACAAATGCAATTACAAAAATAATCATAACAAGAAAAAATTTATCAGTTACAAGTCTTTTATTCTCTAAATAAGTAAAATTATAAAATTCCATATTTTTAACATTCTCTCCTTTCTCCATAATTTATTTATCATAATAATATCATCTTTTTCTCATAAAATAAAGGTTTTTATAAGAAAATAATTTAAATTTCTAAATATACTTTAATTAAATTTAATCATTAAGTATCCATATAAGGGATTCTTATTCAGAATTTGAAAAACTGCTTATTATTAATAAATGTTTTTCATATATTCTATGTTTTTTCTTTTTATACAAGCAAGGGAAATCAGTCGCCATTTCCCTTTATTTCGCAATAATAGTTATTTTAGTATATTTAAATAATGTCATACTAAAGAGAATAGTGAAAGTGCTACGCACTATCCCTGGCTCGTCTAAGCATTTTTTGAAATATTCCCAAATTTTATTTGGGAAAGTAGTCAAAACATTTATTATTTGGATAAACCTGAATTACTACGAAAACGAAACTCGCTAACACTCACTTTCGCAAATTAAAGATTAGAAAAACTCTATAAAACATATTTGTTATAAAGGTTCTGGCGAAAGAAGCACATAAATGTGTTTAGTCGTTTTCATTCCAAAAAAATCACTACATTCTTTATTAAATTATAAAGATTATTATATTTAAATTCTTAAATTTGGAAAATATTAAATAAGAAAGTTTTGCGTAAAGCGGGGTAGTTCGTAGAACGTTTCGACATTATCTCTAAGCAGTAGTCAGTTATACAGGTTAAAATAACTGTTATTGTGAAAAAAGGCATGGCGTCTGATGCCCTTACGTTAAAAAAATGAATAAACATATAAAAAAACTATTATTAATCATAACTTATTAAATAAAATTATAAAAGTCCTTAAGATGGATACTTAAAAATTAGATTTGATTTTTTTTATAAGGTTATCAAATTAATTGTTATAGAATTTTATTTCTATTTTTTAAATAGAAGTTTAGTATTATAGGTTATTTTTATTAACAACTTTAAATAAAAATCATTAATTTGAATACTTATAGGATTGAGATTTTATTTTAAAAAATAAATTGGAAAAAAATAACAAATTTGATATAATATACAAAGATGAAAAATTTGGATAAAATGGAGAGAAATTTAAATTGGAAGAAGCAATAGATTTTGATAAAAAAAGAAAAATGAATATTTTGGCACCGGCCGGTAATTATGAAAAGCTGGTTGCAGCTGTGAAAGCTGGGGCTAATGAGGTATTTTTCGGGCTGAAAGGGTTTGGAGCGAGAAGGAATAATGAAAATCTGGCTATGCAGGAAGTGTTTGATGGGATTGACTACGCTCATTCACGTGGGGTAAAGACGCTTATGACTTTGAATACGATTTTGAAGGACAGCGAGATTAACAGCATGTATAACAATGTCAAAAGAGTTTATGAACACGGGATTGATGCTGTTATTGTGCAGGACTTGGGATTTGTGAAGTTTTTGAAGGAGAATTTTCCAGATTTAAAGATTCATGGAAGTACCCAGATGACTGTGGCAAATCACGTGGAAGCCAATAAACTAAAGGAATTAGGACTTACCCGTGTCTGCCTTGCAAGAGAACTTTCTTTTGAAGAAATAAAAAGCATTCGTGAAAAAACTGACATTGAACTGGAAATATTTGTTTCAGGCTCACTTTGCATTTCCTATTCTGGAAACTGCTATATAAGCAGCTTTATCGGAGGGCGAAGCGGAAACCGTGGACTTTGTGCATATTCCTGCCGTAAGAAGTTTACAGATGAAAATGGAGAAAATGCTTATTTTTTAAGCCCAAACGATCAGTTATTGCAGGAAAAGGAAATAAATATGTTAAAGGATATTGGGATTGATGCGATAAAGGTTGAGGGACGAAAAAAATCGAGCGAGTATGTTTATGAAACTGTAAGCTATTATGACAATATTCTAAAAGGCACTCCACGTCCGACAGAAAGTTACAAATTGTTTAACCGTGGTTATTCAAAAGGATATTTTTATTTGGATAACAAGCTTATGAACTTTAAATATTCCTCAAATTTTGGATATTTTCTTGGAGCGAGAATTGGTGAATCGAATAATTTTAAAATTGATGATGAACTTATTTTAGGAGATGGAGTTCAATTTGTGGATGAAAATTTTGAGCAGATTGGCGGAGAATATGTAAATAAAATTCGGATTATTGAAACTGGAAAAAATGGAAATTCTGAAAAGAAAAATAAAAAACAGAATGGAAAAAGCGAGAATATAGAAAAAATCTCAAAAGCTGACAGATTCGATATTATTTCCATTGGAAAATTACCAAAAGGGACAAGATATATTTACAAAAATTATTCCAAAGAAATTAATGACAGAATTATTCATAATATAAAAATTTCCAAAAGGTATGCCGCTGTTAATGCGACATTACTTGCAAAAAAAGGGCATAAAATCGAGCTTACGCTGGAAATTGAAAATTTGAAAAATGAAATAATTTCTGTTACAAAAAAAGGAAATATTATTGAGCAAGATGCAAAAAAATTGATTACAAAAGAGCAAATTGCTGAAAAAATTGGGGAACTTGGAGATACGACATTTGAGCTTGGGAAAATTCAGATTGATTATGATGGGACTTCATTTATTCCATTTAGTGAGCTGAAAACTCTGAAAAGGGAATGTGTTTCGGAACTTTTGGAAAAATTGCTTGAATCTTACAAAAGAACGGCTATTGAGCGAAAAAAATACGATTTTGAAACAAATAAAAATTCTGAAAATATGGAAAGTGGGAAAGATAAAAATAGCAAAAAGCCTATCGTTTCTGCACTTGTTACAAATGACGAACAGGAAAATGTCTGTCGTGAAATGGGGATAACAAAAGTTTACAGAAAACAGTTTGACGTTGCAAAGGAAAAGAATTTGTCTAAAACAAATAAAATAAAAATAGGTACAAATTTAGCCTCCAATCTTTATCAGGCAATTATGGGAGAAAAAACTGGAGTAAAAGGGCAAACGCTGGACTGGAACTTAAATGTTTTCAACAATCATGCAATTGAGATGTTTTCCAGCTTTAAAAATCTTGAAACTGTATTTTTATCGCCAGAATTAAGTTATCGGCAACTAAAAAACATAAAATCTGACAAGTTGAAAAAAGGGCTTGTAATTTATGGCCATCTAAAAGGAATGTACATCGAGCATAAAATTTTTGATAAGGAATACAAGGAGCTGGAAGGAGAATTTTATGATAAGTACAAGATTGTAAGAAATGAACTTGATAATATTGAACTTTATTTGGATAAGCCGATGAATCTGATACCAAGGTTGGATGATATTTATGAGCTGAATTTGGATGAATTAAGGCTGGACTTTACGTTTGAAAAGGCAGATGAAGTGAAACAGATTATTAAAAGTATTGATACAAAAAGTGGAAAATACACTCCTTATGCCTTTGAGCAGGGAGTTTTATAAAAAATTTTGAATATATAGTCTAGTTTAAAACGAGAGCAGAAAGTTGGCTGTATCTATGTCCATTGCTTTTTACATATTTTTACTCCAATTTTTAAATGGATTGGCTATAATTTTAAAGATGTTTTACTATCTTATTATAACTATAAGGAGGAAACTTGGAAACAAAAAATCAGAAATATTTGGAAAAATTGTATTTACTTTTGGGTGCATCAATTTTTATACATTATGTTTTAGTTATTTTATTTAGCATTTTAATATTGGTAAATATTTTTACAACTGGAGAATATAAAAAAATATTTAAGGACAAGTCGCTAATTACGGTGGGAATTGTTTTAGGATTTTCACTTATAACTTCCGCCTTTTATAAAAATATTTTAGGATTAATCGCAATTCCGATATTTTTGTGTATTGTAGTTGGGCGTTATTATACACTGATTGTAGATGTGGAATTTAAAAAATATAATTTGGAGTGGATGGCAAAATTTTCTGGAATATCACTTTTTGTCGGAATTGGAGAATTTTTATTCACACATAATAGAATTGGCTATTTTGGATATCTTAATCCAAATTATTTGGGAAGCATTATGATGATGTCAGCAATTATAAATTTATATTTTGTTTTTGAAAAAAAATCAAAAATCAATTTTGCAATATTTTTCATGAATATTTTAACAATCCTGCTAACTGGCTCAAGATCTTCACTAATCGCCGTAGTTCTTGGGATATTTGTATTATTTTTCTACTTTTTACGAAGAAGATATTTTGTGGGATGTATTTTAATGCTTTTGTCATATATTCTAGGAGTAATTTCAGGAATCTTCCCATTTTTGCGGGAAAGCACACTTATAGAATATTTTTGGCTAAGAATTGAAATTATTGATATGGCATTCAGAATTTTTAAGAAAACAAATATTCTATACGGACATGGAAACTTTTTTTACTACAAATTTACAAATTACGTGTATCCGCATTCGCATAATGCACTTGTAGAACTGCTTTTAAGTTACGGACTAATTGGAACAATAGCTTTACTTGCCGTATTTTTACGTTATTTATACGATATTTTGAGAAATGACAGAAATAATGTGTTAAAAATTGCTCTGATTGCTGGAATTGTGGTACATAACTTTACCGATTTTGCAATTTTCTGGGTACAAACTGTAATACTGTTTATTATGGCTCTAGCCTATAAAGAACAAAATGAGCAGATACGTGGCTACAGGCAGAAACGAAATAAATAAAAAATCTGAGAGGAATACAAAAAATGAGAGATAACATATATGTGGGACTTGTCCACTATCCTGTATACAACAGAAATAATGTAGTTGTGGCAACTTCTGTCACAAACTTTGATATACACGATATTTCCAGAACTTGCAGGACTTATGATATAAAAAAATATTTCATCATAACTCCAGTTGATGCCCAGAAAGAGTTGACAGGAAGAATTATTGGCTACTGGACTGAAGGAAATGGAATAGAATTTAACAAAAATAGAAATGAAGCCTTTGAAAATACAGAACTTGAAGACTCTGTACAAAGTGCAATAGAAACAATTGAAAAAATTGAAGGAAAAAAACCAAAGATTATTACAACTTCGGCAAAAATTTTCCCAAATACTGTTGGATATGCTGATTTAGGCAAGGAAATGGTTGAAGATGATTCACCATATCTAATCTTGTTTGGAACAGGCTGGGGGCTTACAAATGAAATTATGGATTTATCCTATAAAATTTTGGAGCCAATTAGAGGAAAGACTAGATACAATCATTTATGTGTCAGAAGTGCCGTTTCAATAATTTTAGACAGATTATTGGGAGAAAATTAAAAATCAAAATAACAAAAAATAAAAACACAAACATAATATGAAAGGACAAAAATAAAAAAATGAAGGAAAATAATCATAAATTAGTAGGAATCGTGGTAGTTAGCCACAGTAACACACTTGCACAGGAGATCATTAACTTTGTGAAGGTATTTAAGCAAGAAGAATTTGCATTGGAAAATGGGGGAAATGTAAAAAGAGAAGTTTACGGAACGAATGTTGAGAATGTGAAGGAAGCAATCGTTCGTGCAGATAACGGTGCTGGAGTGCTTGTTTTTGTAGATATGGGAAGTTCTGTATTTAATGCAGCTAAGGCAATAAAGGAGCTGGAAGGCCAAGTTAAGGCAAAAATTGCAGATGCCCCATTGGTGGAAGGAATAATTTCGGCAGTTGCAGCCAACTTTGACGGGATTGATTTGGATGAATTGAAAATGATCGCTGAAGATAGCAGAAAATTCACAAAATTAAAAAAAGATATTTAGAAAAAGATTTAAGAAAGAGAGAAATAATAATAAATAATGGAAAACTTAGTAAATATAGGAACAATCGTTGGAACACATCATTTACGTGGCAGCGTTAAAATTACCTCAATTTTTGAAAATATTGAACTTATCGAAAATGAGCGTGTTCTTCTTGAAAAAAATGACAAAAAGAAATTGCTTGTCGTAAAAAATGTAAAAAGGCTAAATGACAAAAAAGCAATTTTAGACTTTGAAGGAATTGACAATATTGATGCTGCAAAAGAGCTGAATGGCTATAAAATCAAAATTCGACGTGATTTACTGCCTGAAAGAAACGAAGATGAATTTTACGTAAAAGATTTGTTTGGAATAGAAGTGTTTTCTGAAAATGAAAAAATTGGCGAAATTATTGATGTAATGGAAACTGCTGCCCACAATATCTTAATTATTGAAGATATTGAAACAGAAAAAGAGATAATGGTTCCATTAATTGACGAATTTGTAACAAAGATCGACTTCCCAAACAACAGAATTGAAGTAAGCCTAATCGACGGAATGCGAGAATAGATAAATAGAATTTGAAAATAAATACAAGAGGTAAAATCAATGAAATTTAATGTACTCACACTATTTCCAGAATTATTTGAGCAATATTTATCACAAACAATCCTAAAAAGAGCAAGCGACAAGGATATTATCGATTTTAACATCGTAAACATAAGGGATTACGCCAGAAATAAACACAGCCAGATGGACGACATCCCTTTTGGTGGCGGTGCCGGAATGGTTTTAAAACCAGAAGCCTACTGGAACTTCTTTTACGAAAACTACGAATTTTACAATAACGAAAATTCAAAAAAACCTTACGTAATTTTTTTATCCCCACAAGGAAAACAGCTAACCCACAACAAAGTTACAGAACTTTCAGAAAAAGATGAAATCGTACTTATTTCAGGACGTTACGAAGGGCTAGATCAAAGGGTAATTGATAAATTTGTGGATGAAGAAATTTCCATTGGAGATTATGTCCTAAGCAGTGGCGACTTGCCTTCCCTTGTAATTATGGATTCTGTAATTCGGATAAAAGAAGGCGTAATTAAGAAAGAATCCTTTGAAACCGACTCATTTTACAACGGACTCTTAGGCTTTCCACAATACACAAGGCCCGTAGAGATTGACGGTTACACCGTTCCAGAAGTCCTGCGAAGTGGAAATCACGCTAAAATTGATGAATATAGGCAGTTTCACTCAATTGAGAAAACTATGAAGAATAGAATGGATTTGTTTAAAAAAAAGTTAGAAAATATTGATGAAGATTTGGAATTTAAGAAGGTTTATAAGAAATACTTGAAAAAGAAAGACAAGTAGTTAGGAGAGTGTATTCAGGATGATTTATGAATTGGACGGGATAAAACCTAAAATATCGGGAGAGGTATTTATTGCTGAAAGTGCTGATGTTATGGGAAATGTAGAACTGAATGACGGGGTAAATATATGGTTCGGTGCGGTACTAAGAGGAGATGTGGAGAAAATAATTATAGGGAAAAATAGCAATGTTCAGGATAATTCGACATTACATACTGATTTTGGACTTCCCTGTATCGTGGGAGAAAATGTTACTGTAGGTCATAATGTGATACTTCATAGCTGTGAAATAGGAGATAATGTGATAGTAGGAATGGGCAGCACAGTTTTAAACGGGACAAAAATCGCTCCTAACTGTCTTATAGGTGCAGGTTCTTTAGTTACTCATAAAATTCCTTATGAGAAAGGTGTTCTCATTTTAGGAAGTCCTGCTAAAATAGTGAGAAAATTGACTAATGAAGAAATAGAACATATTCAAAAAAATGCTGACCATTATGTAAAAAATGGAAAATTGTTTGCTAAAACTTTGAAAAAAGAGAATATTTAAAAAATCATAAAGTATTATTATTTAAAGACGACCTAAAGGTTGTCTTTTTTTATTATTTACATTTATATATAAATTTGAAAAAACATTTTCTTTTTTACTCTAATGTTTTTACTTTAAAACTTAAAATTTCAAGTATATAATCTATTATACGCTTTTTCGTATAAATTATATTGCTTTCCAGTGTCATCCCTTTTTTTAAATTTAAGGTATTTACATTTTTAGCATCTATATTTCCGACTACTAGATAATATTTATTACCATCCTCTCTCGTAATACTATCTCTTGAAATTAACTCAATTTTCCCTTTTAAAGATATGTTTTTCTTTTCATCAGGAAAATTAAGATGATAATTTATATTATTTCCTTTTTTTATTTTTGTTATATCCTTTTCTTCAACATAAATATTAATTTTATAATCGTTTTCAGAAGGAATAATTTTGGCTACATTTATATCAGAAGCCACAGTATCTCCGTTATTAATCGGTGTCATAACCTCCAAATATCCTGAAATAGAAGCAACAACTTTTGTCCCTTTAATACTGTCATTCATTGATTTTATTTTCATTTCTAATTCTTTTATCTCATTATTAAGCGTTATTTTTTCACTATTTTTTGATATCTGATATTCTATTTCTAATTTTTTCTTTCTCTCTTTTAGAATTGACAATTGATTTTGGCTTTTTTCATAATCAAATCTTGAAAGTCCACCTACTTTATATAATTCTGAATTAGTATACACTACTCTTTCCTGCTCTCCTATTTCAATATTTAATGAATCTAATTCTGATTGGTGCGCTTGTCTTTTCGAAAGATAATTTGAAACAGACACATCTTTATTGTATTTTCCACTTGAAATTGCGTTATAAAGATTTTTCTTTTCTGCTAGGCTTTTTTCTAAATAATTCTTTTCAATGGAAAGAGAATTATTTTCTATTTCATACAACAAGTCCCCTTTATTTACTTTTTTCCCTTGGCTTATATTATTATTTTTAACTTTTCCAGTCATAACATTAACTACAACACTGCTATCTAGCTTTGTTTCTAATGTTCCTGTCCCTTTTATCTTTAAATCTATTTTTCCAAAATAACTCCAAATTAAGAATGAAATGATAATAGTTAATATAAAATATACTAATATCACGTAAAATGAATTGATTTTTTTATTTGATAATTCTTTGACCGTTTCTATTTCATCATACTTGTAAACTTTAATTTTCATGAATATTTTCCTGCTCTTTCCATAGTGCATAATACTTATTCTTTAATTCTATCAACTCCTCATGAGTACCTGTTTCTATTATTTCTCCTTTATCAAGAACATAAATTCTGTCACATAATCGAATAGTACTTAAACGATGGGCAATTATTATTGTAGTCATATTAAATTCAGGATTGTTTAGTGTTTTTTGAATAGCACTCTCTGTTATTGAATCAAGATTACTTGTAGCTTCATCCATTATTAAGATATCAGGTTTTTTAAGTAGTGCTCTTAGAATAGACAACCTCTGTTTTTGCCCTGTCGATAAATTTGTTCCATTTTCCTCTATCATATAGTCAAATCTTTGTGGCAATTCATTTATAAATTCATAGGCATTCACTTTTTTAGATAATTCTATAACATCATCAATTTCTATTTCATCACTTAACATAAGGTTTTCTTTTATTGTTTTGTTGAACAAAAACATATCCTGTGAAATATAAGATATTTTATTTCTTAAAAAAGTATTGTCTATATCTTTTAAATTAAAATCATTAATATTAATGTCACCTTTTTCAAAATCGTAAAATTTAAGAATTAATTTAGCCAAAGTTGTTTTTCCGCTTCCCGATTCACCTACCAATGCTATTTTTTCGCCTTGCTTTATTTCCATATTAATATTTTTTAAAATTAACTCTCTTGTTCCATATCTAAAATTTAAGCCTTTTATCTCAATATCTCCTTTTAAATTTTGAGGAATCATTTTTTCATCACTTTGTTCTATATCTAAATCTATTATTTCTCCGAGTCTATCTGCTGATACTGTTGCAGTCTGAATAGTTGGCTGTAAACTTATCAAATTTTTTACTGGATTTGTAAAATATCCCAGCAAAGTATTAAATACCATCATTTCTCCCAATGTTAATTTTCCATTTATAACTTGGATTGCACCTACCCACATTATCAAAGTATTCCCTATTAGTTCTACAACACCCGATAAAAAAGTTAGTAAATTATAAATTTTGCTTCTCTTAAAAGATGATTTTATAACTTTTAAATATTTAAATTCTGTTTCATCTTGTATATTTTTTTCAAGATTATATGCTTTTATAGTTTCTATACCATTTATACTTTGAATTATATAAGAAGTTAGCTGAGAATTATTTTCCAAAACTTCATTGTTTATTTTTTTTAAAATTTCTTTAAATGAAAATACAATCACAATATAAAGCAGTAATATAACTATTGAAACAAAAAATAAATACTGATTTTGGATATAAACAATTATTCCACCTGTAACAGCTGTTATAACATCTAGCATTAATGTTAGTACCGTCTCAGCTACCGCATCATTTATATTATCAGCATCAGAAAATCTCGATGTTATTTCTCCTGTTTTTCTTGTTGAAAAAAAATTCATTGGCAATTTTATTACATGATTATAATATCCTAGCAATATTGCTATATCTATTCTCTGTCCTAAAAATATTAGTAAATATCCCCTAAATATGCTAAGCAGCATTTGAATTATTTCAAGTATTACCATTCCCACAACCATTACAGTTAATGTAGTCATAAGCTTATCTTTTAAAATATAGTCTATTAGAAATTTAGAACTGAATGAAGTTACTATGCCAAGCACAGTATAAAGTATTGAGGCTAGAAATATATTAAACAAAAGACTTTTTTGATTTTTTAAAACATAAAAAAACCTGGTCAAAGAATTATCCTTTTCGTTTCTCTTCTGAAAATCTTTTTTAGGCTCAATTAAAAGCAAGATTCCAGTCCATATTTCAGAAAACTCTTTGTGAGAAAGTTTTTTTATTCCACTTTCAGGATCAGAAATAATAATTCTTTTATTGCTTACGTCATGAACAACTACATAATGCAAAAAATTATTTTTAGACTGAATATGTGCTATTATTGGAAAAGATACACTGTTATCAATTTTTTTATCCTCAACTTTCACAGCTTTTGATTCAAATCCTAAATAATCCAGTCCTTTTATCATTCCCGCAAGATTAGTTCCGTTTCTATCTGTTCCTGATATTTGGCGTAACTTGGCAATTGAAAAATTTGAATTATATTGCTTAGCTATTGTTAGTATACAGGCAGGTCCGCAATCCTTCTCATCCTTTTGTAAAACACAGCAATATCTTTTAAACATCGAAAAAATCTTTTTCCACCTCTCTTTCTTAAAAATAAAGAGTTTCTAAAGACTAGAAACTCTCTATTTAACTAAAAGTTTTATTAGGATTAGGTTAAGGACTATAATCTTATAATAAATACGTATTTATTTAATCTATCTATTAATTTTAAGAAACTTTAATATAATTTTTCCAAGCAATCCAATAACAGCACCTGTAATTGCAGCTGTTATTAAACCTATAACCCATCCATATTCATCAATTATTCTACCTCCAATTATGGCTGACGATATTGAAGCTATTATAACTATCATATTTTGATATTTCTTATTCATAATTTTACTTCCTTAAAAATTTTGATTACCATCCTAATTTGCAAGCTCCTCTATCAAAAGCATATCCTACTCCTCCCGCTGCTGCTCCACCTAATCCTCCTGCAGCAGCTCCAGGTCCAGCACCTACTCCTCCTGCAAAAGAGCCTCCAATAGCTCCTCCAACAGCTCCAGTAACACCACCTTTAACTACTTCTCTACTGAAGTCTCTGTTGCTCCAACTACAGTCTCTTCTATGCCCCCCACTACGACTACTTCCTCTACTATTACTACGGTTACTTTTTGAATTACCTCCGTGTCCATGTGATCTGCTTCTGTCTCTAATGCTTCCGCCATCGATTGTCATTAGTTCCATTTCATTTAGTTCTACAATTTTCATTTTTATCACCTCTAAATTTTTTAATTTTAATAATTTTTTTTAATTATTAATGTGTGTATTATACCCCCCCCCCCATATTTTGTCAAGTTAATTTTTATTTAATTTTTAAATAGTTTAAAATTATAATCAAAAATCAAAAAAAGTTTAATTTCTTGTTTAAAATTTCTTTAATATCGCATCTTTAATAAATTTTTCTTTTTCAAAATTTAAAAATAAATTCACTTTCCTAAAAAAAAAATAAAGAGTTCCTAAAAACTCCCTATTTACCCTAAAACAACTTATAATTAAGTAGCAAGCGACAAGGATATTATCGACTTTAACATCGTAAACATAAGGGATTACGCCAGAAATAAGCACAGCCAGATGGACGACATCCCTTTTGGAGGCGGTGCTGGAATGGTTTTAAAGCCAGAAGCCTACTGGAACTTCTTTTACGAAAACTACGAATTTTACAATTTTCAGGACGTTACGAAGGGCTAGATCAAAGGGTAATTGATAAATTTGTAGATGAAGAAATTTCCATTGGAGATTATGTCCTAAGCAGTGGCGACTTGCCTTCCCTTGTAATTATGGACTCTGTAATTCGTATAAAGGAAGGTGTAATAAAAAAAGAATCTTTTGAAACAGACTCATTTTACAACGGACTTCTTGGATTTCCCCAATATACAAGACCTGTAGAAATTGATGGCTATACTGTTCCAGAAGTATTACGAAGTGGCAATCACGCTAAAATTGATGAATATAGGCAGTTTCACTCAATTGAGAAAACTATGAAGAATAGAATGGATTTGTTTGAAAAAAAGTTAGAAAATATTGATGAAGATTTGGAATTTAAGAAAGTTTATAAGAAATACTTGAAAATGAAAGATATATAAATTGTAGTTTGTATAAGGACAGTCTAAAGGCTGTCTTTTTTTATTTTATCATTGACGTTTTTATATTCTCTTAGGAGCAATAAATTTGGGAAAATGACTTTGTACCTTGACAACAATGAAGCTGAAATGACAAAAATGGAAAAAATGAAATGCTAAAAATTTCAAAATAAACTCTTTACAATACCTAAAAGGTATGTTACTATAAGGTATAATAGGAGGTGTGTTATGGATAAAATAATTTTAGGAATTTTAATGTTACACAGAATGACTGCATATGAACTTCGAAATGTCATCAGAAATAATTTTAAATCTATGTGTAGTGATAGTCTCGGCAGTATTCAGGCAGCTCTCAAAAAATTGCTTATGTCGGAAATGGTTACTTTTGAAGAGCTTGTTGAAAAAGGAGTAAATAAAAAAAGATACGCAATAACTGATATTGGACAAAAAGCATTGATAGAATGGATAAGAATTCCCATTGATATTTCAAAGACAAAAAATTTAGATATCGGAAAACTTCTTTTTATGGGATATGTTTCAGAAAATGAACAGAAAAATCTGATTGATAAAATCATTCATTCTTTAGAGGAGGAATATACAGCACTAAAAAAATTAAGGGAATCAATACATATCGAAGATGAAAGAGCAGCACTTAAAAACTATTTACTTATAGATACAGAATATCAGGAGAGAATTAAAAATCTAAATAAAGGAAACGATATATCTGAAAACATTAAAGAAATCAGTAAATTTACAGTGGCTACTTTAGATTATGGAATTGATATTACTGCTTTTAACATGGAATGGTTTAAAAAATTGAAGAAAAGAATATAGAAAGAAAGGTGAGATAAGATGAATAATACAAATAGGGTTAAACGAAACATAATTATTTTTACGATTTTTAGTACCGCTTGTGGTTGGATAGGATATCTTGTCGATAAGTTGTTCAGTCAAGCTCATTATGAAAATGTTGGAACAATGGCAGGAGAAGAACCCTTTGGAATGCTTATCTGGTTAGTATCTCCATTAATTTGTACAATTCTTCTTCGTACTTTTGGAGGAGACGGGTGGAAAAATTCGGGTGTTTCTATTAACTTTAAAAATAATAAAAAGTTTTATTTGATTGGTTTTTTGATATATCCTACTGTTACTTTAATTGTTATACTACTGGGATTAATAACGAAAGGTGTCAAATTTTCCAATGTAAATATTGGAATTGCAGCCTATATTGGGATCTTGTCTGCACAAATTGCCACTCAATTTATAAAAAATATATTTGAAGAGTCAGTCTGGAGAGGCTATCTTACAAATCAATTGTTAAAATTAAAATTATCCGATTTGAAATTATACTTACTTATCGGATTTATCTGGTGGATTTGGCACTTGCCCTATATTATGATATTTTTGTCCGAAAGTGAAATACAAAATACTTTACCAGTTGGAAGACTGACTTTTTTCCTTATTGGAACAATAGTAGTAACGTGCTGGACGGTGATGTATACAGAAATTTTTAGAGTTACTGAATCTATGTGGCCATTAGTTATTATGCATACTATGGAAGATGCAGTGATAAATCCGTTGCTTCTTTTAGGAATTGTGTCTGTAGAAAAAAATCAGGCGTTTCTTTTTTCACTTTCAGTAGGTATAATTCCGACAATTCTTTATCTGATAGTGGGATTGGCTATTAGAAACTGGAGAAAAAGACAAGAGAAACAAAACAAAAAAGAAAGTCTATAGTTTTGTTATACTATTATTAGGATTTTTAGATTCTCACAGAGAATCAGTAATAATATACCAAAATACCAGTCTTATAAGTATCGAATAAGTAAATAAAAACTTTATAAATAAAATATAATTTGAATTTAAAAGGAGTTTCCCTGAAAAGAAACTCCCCATTTCGTCAAACTATCCTATAATTAAACACTAAATTAGAAACTACGATTGCAAATATTACCAGCAAATATAAAACATTATTTTTTAAAAACACAATCACATTTTCCCTATCTTCAACATTTAATTCAAAAATCGAAAGTACCTCTTTGTACTTCCCTTCCAACAATCCAATTATAACAAATACTAATAAAAAGATAATCAAAAAGGCAGAAAACAAACCAACTAGAATTAGAAGTATCTCAATTCTTAAAAGAATTAAAACCTGAGATGTTTTCGTTATTGCATTTATAAAAAAATGTATTAAAATAGAATATTTTATTGAATACTTATATGCAACATAGGAAAAAATAATTCCTGTAAAGAATGCCGGGATAATCATATCTATATTATAATGAGATAATGCAAAAAAGACTGAATTAATAACTATTGCTGTTTTTATTCCATATTTTTTTAAATTATTCATTATAACTCCCCGAAATACTATTTCTTCTAATATTGGTGCCACACAAACTGTCATTATCATATCTATATACAAAGGTTCGTATATCGCTACCACAGGTGTTCGTCCCTTATGACTGCTCATTAATACAATTAAAAAACTAAAAAAATTACCTACCCAAAAGGCTAATGCAAAATAAATACTAAAGTCTTTCGCCTTTAATTTTTCATTCGTTTTAAAATATTCATATTTTTTATAAGTTTTTACAAAATAATAAATTATTGGAAAACTAAGTATCCATCTATGTATTCTAAACATATACACATATTTAAATATTTTATTCTCGGTAAATACTGTATCGTTGTGTAAAGGAATCATAAATAGCAGGTGAAATATATAAATTATAAATAAAATTAGAAAAATATCTTTTTTTGTTTTATCCTCTAAATTTGTTATTCTCTTCATTTGATCCTACCTCTTATTTTTATAAATATCATAGTAAAATTTTTAAAGCCAAAAAAGACACTTAAATGTGCCTTTTCTTTACAATTAAAATAAAATTATTCAAATAAAATCACTAATCTTTTAATAATTTTTCTTCAAAAGCCCCACTACATCCCTAACTTCATCCATCTTCTCAGTTGCAATGCTTCTAGCTTTATTTGCACCTTTACGCAAAATTCCATATACATAATCCATATTGTTTTCCAATTCTTCACGTTTTTTCTGGAATGGAGAAAAATAATCCATGAATTTGTCAAACAATTCATTTTTGGCATGTCCATAACCAAAGTTTCCAGCTCTAAATTTTTTCTTCAATGCTTCTACTTCTGCTTCTGTTGCAAAAAGAGCATATAATTTTGTGATGTTGTTGTCAGGATTTTTTGGCTCCTCTAAAGGTGTTGAATCTGTTACAATGCTCATTATCTGTTTTTTCAATGCTTTCTTTGAGCCAAACATATTTATTACATTTCCGTAAGATTTGCTCATTTTATCTCCATCTGTTCCCGGCACAGTTGCTACATTTTCAACAATTTTTTCTTTTGGTAATTTAAACACTTCCTTGCCGTAAGTTTCATTAAATTTAGTTGCAATATCACGAGTCATTTCCACATGTTGCTTCTGATCCTTCCCAACAGGCACAATATCTGGCGAGTACATCAAAATATCAGCCGCCATAAGTATTGGATAAGTGAACAACCCCACATTTGGCTTAATTCCCTTCGCAACTTTGTCCTTGTATGAATGAGCCCTTTCCAGTAGCCCCATTGGGGAAATATTTGATAAAATCCAAGATAATTCGGCATGTTCAGGTACATCCGACTGCAAAAACAACGTTGACTTCTCAGGATCCAATCCCAAAGCTAAATAATCCAAAATCACATTAATCGTATTAGCCTTCAAATCCTCCCCTTTCGGTGAAGACGTCAAAGCATGATAATTTGCTAAAAAATAAAAACCTTCATATTCATCCTGCAATTCCACAAACTGCTTAATAGCCCCAAAATAATTTCCAATATGTAAAATTCCGCTGGGCTGTATTCCCGATAAACTTCTCATAAAAACCTCCATAATTTTCTTATTAAATTTGTCTAATAACTTAATTTTTATTCTATAATTTTTTAAAATACCACTACCTATTCACAAGTATTCAATTTAAAAATTAGATTTTCTCTTTAAAAAACATATTTACATTATATCATTAAAAAAAAATTTTGTAAAATATTGAAAAAATACAAGAAATAAGGTAAACTAATATTGATATAAAAATTAATTTTAAAGATGTTTTACTATGTGTTATGAAAATAAAATAAAAATTATAATTAGGAGGAAATATGAAATATTATGTAGGAATTGACTTGGGAGGAACTAATACAAAGATTGGACTTGTGGATGAAAAAGGGAATATTATTTTTACAACTATTGTGAAAACTGATTCAATGGAAGGTTTTTCTGAAACAATCCAAAGATTATCAAAAATTTTAATTACTCAAATTGAAGGAAGTAATGTTAATTTTGATAATGTTGTATCAGTCGGTGTTGGAGTACCAGGGCCTGTGTTAAATTCCAGAGTTGTTAAGTTCTGGGCGAATTTTCCCTGGAAAAATGGAGTGGATTTGGCATTGGAATTTGAGAAAAATTTAGGAAAACCAGTAAAGGTTGACAATGATGTAAATGTAATTACACTTGGAGAAATGTGGAAAGGTGCTGCACAGGGATATAAAAATGTGCTAGGACTTGCTGTTGGAACTGGAATCGGTGGAGGAATCATCGTTGATGGAAAACTTGTCAGTGGAGAACATGGTGCAGGCGGAGAAGTTGGACACATTAAAATTGAACCAAATGGTAAATTATGTGGATGCGGGCAAAAAGGATGCTGGGAAGCCTATGCCTCTGCTACAGGGATAATCCGTGAAGCAAACAGCCGTCTTGCAGTAAATAAGCAAAATTTACTTTATGAAATGACAAAAGGTAGAGATTTAGAAGCAAAGGATGTGTTTGATGCCGCTAAAAAAGGTGATGAATTTTCGCTTGATATTGTAGATTATGAAGCAGAAAAATTAGCATTCGGGATTGGAAACTTGCTTAGCATATTGGATCCTGAAATCGTTGTAGTTGGTGGTGGAGTTGCTCTTGCCGGGGATATTCTATTCGATCGTGTAAAAGAAAAATTAAAAGACGTAGCATTCCCATCTACTTTGGAAAATCTAAAAATTGTTACAGCAACTCTTGGAAATGACGCAGGAATTTTAGGTGCCGCTTATCTTGGAATGATGTAATTTTTAATCAAATGGAATTTACAAAAAAAGACTATATAAATTATCAGTTTCTTATATAGTCTTTATTTTTCATTTTTATCTTTTTTCAAATTTTATGATTGAACCGCTACTTGCGTCAATATCAAATTCATATCTAAGTTTATTTGCAATAAATTCTATCACATAAACAGCTTTCCCATTTTTATTATCCAGCTTTATCTGTTTAAAATTGGCAGTCGATTCTGCGACACCAGCGTGTGACAGTGCAATTTCCTTTGCTTTATTTGGTGTTATTTGTGCGTCAGAAGTTTTTATGCTTACCATTGGTGCTAACCTTGTATCTCTAGCAGTTCCACTAATTTCTTTTGCCATCAAATTGATGGAAAGAAGAAATATTATTAAAGTAATTGTATTATTAAATCCTCTTTTTTTAATTTTATTTATCATAATTTTTCTCCATAACTCATTTTTTAATTTTTATTTATTTTCTTCACTCCAATTAATTATTTTCCCAGTATAAACATCAATTTCAAAGTTATAAGCAACACCTCTATAACTAATTTGTCCTTTATAAAGATTAGTATTTTCTGAATCAAACTCCAGAACATTTGCAAATGTTGCTCCAGGGACTTTAGCTAAGGCTATTTGCTTTGCTTTAATTGAAGTTATTTTTTTTCTTTCCTTATTACCTGAAAAAATTAATGAACTGATGATTAACATTCCGAATAATGTCATCTTAAGAAATTTCCTCTTCATAGCTTATCATCCCTTTCCTTGTAATTATGTCTATTATTATCTATAATTTGACTTTTTTCTTCAAAATATACAATTACTTAATAAATTTTCTCCTTTCCTCTAAATCTAATTTTTTCATTTTTCACATAAGCAATTTTTATAAAATGCCCATTTTTACTCGAGTAATAATTTGGTACTAATATTGAGCTAATGTACCACTCTTTCTGACAAATTTATAATACCATATAAACATTAAAGAAAAATGAGAACTTCTAAATTTTTTTCATTTTTTGAAAATTTTTGAGTTTTTGTATATTATTTTATATTAAAAGTCTAGTTATAGTATAATTTTCCAGTAAATTTAAGTAATTAATTATAGTGTTGTTTTTATTCAGTTACTTTTATAAAATTTTTTCTAAAATTATTGTAAAAGTTGTACCTTTTCCAAATTCACTTTCTACAAAAATTTCTCCATTATGTAACTCTATAATTTTTTTCACCATCGAAAGTCCAAGTCCGGAATTATCACCGCTTTTGGAAGAATCCACCTGGTAAAACCGTAACCAGATTTTATCCAGCTTATCTTTTTCAATTCCTATTCCATCATCAGAAATTTTGCTGATAATTTTATCATTTTCAGAAAACAGTTCTATCGTTACTGTCCCGTTCTGCTTTCCATAGCAGATTGCATTTGAAATTAAATTTGTAAAGACACGCATCATCATCATTTCGTCAATATTTGCATAAATTGCAGGAGCGATTTTTGTAATAAATTTTATATTTTTCGCTTTTGCACTTGAAATTTGTGTTTCTACCGTCATTTCAATCAATTCACTTAAATCAATATGTTCCAAATTTAACTTCTGCTTTCCACGTTCCATCCTTGCCAAAGTTAATAGCTGCGACACCAGTTTTGACATTTTCTGCCCTTCCTTTTCTATAATTCCAAAGGACTTCTTGGCTTCTTCAACTGAATTTATATAGCCTTTTCCATATTCTGCCTGTGTTAGGATAACTGTAATTGGAGTTCTAAGCTCATGCGAAACATCAGAAGTAAACTGTACTTCATTTTCAAAGGACGTCTGAAGCCTGTCAAACATTACATCAAAGGTGTTTGCAAGTGTATGAAGCTCATCATCACCTTTTTTTAAATTAATCCGTTGTGATAAGTCATTTCCTTCGTTAATTTTTTCCGCTATTCTTCTAATTTGTTCAATTGGCCTAAAGGCATTTCTTGTAATGACATAACCACCAATTGCTGAAAGTATAAGGAAAAATGGTAAAATTATAATAGAAATCTGAATGACTGTCTCAATCGCACTTGACTGTCCAATATTAGGCATTACCCCTCTAATCCATACTTTTCCATAATTATCCAGTTTAATCGTTTTGTTATAGACATACCATTTCTGATTACTGCTTCTAATTATCATAATTTTATCGTCTTTAGATTTACTATTATCCATCTCAAAGCCATTTGGCGAATTTCCATAAAGAAACTTAAAATCCTTGTCATAAATGGCAATTTCCACATTCTGAATCATTGTATCAAAATTGCTGTCAATAATAATTTCCCCATTTTTTATCGTTAAATAATCAAGTCTATGATTGACAACATCTTTTAAGTAAGTACGAACACTTGAATGGATAATGTTTTCACTTATATAAAAAACTATAGCCAGTGATGAAAATACAAGCAGTATCATTATTCCCATATACCATAAACCAATTTTCAGCTTTATCGAACTGTTATTAAAAAATCTTTTCATTATTTTTTATTCCTTATTTTATTTAAATTCAAAGCCTATTCAGCTTTTAACACATATCCAACCCCACGAATTGTATGAATCAGCTTTGGTTCAAAATCTTTATCAATTTTTCGCCGTAAATACCGAATATAAACATCAATCACATTTGTTCCTCCCTCATAATCGTAATTCCAGATATGCTGTTCAATTTGTTCTCTTGATAATACCCGTTCCTTATTTCTAATCATATATTCCAAAATTGTAAATTCCCTTGTTGACAGTTTTATCGGAATCTTATCACGGAAAACATCGTGTGAATTACAATTAACAGTTAAATTTGCGATTGTAAAGACATTGCTTGCATTTGAATTGCTAGTTGCTGGATTTCTACGTAAAAGCACCCTTATTCTTGCCATAAGCTCGTCAAAGGCAAATGGTTTTACAAGATAGTCATCCGCTCCATAATCAAGCCCTTTTACCCTGTCTTCTATCCCATCTCTCGCAGTAAGCAGTAAAACAGGTGTTTTTATCCCTCTTTCACGTATTGTTCTCAAAATCTCAAATCCGTCTATTCCTGGCAGCATAATATCAGAAACAATAACATCATATTCAGCCGAAAAAATATAATCAAGGGCATCTGTCCCATCAAAACAGCTATCAACCCCATATTTTTCCATCTTTAATTTTTTTGTAATTATATCGTTTAAATTTTTTTCATCTTCAATTACTAAAATTCTCATTTTTCAAAAGAACCTCCTTACAAGTTTTTCTAACAGTCCTAGTCTTATCTTTTTGCTACTGTTGAAAATGCAAATTTGTCAGGCCTGTATGAATTTACGCCATATTGAAATAGTGTCCCATTGGATAAGTATGTATGACTTTCTATTACAACAACAGAATCAAAATTTTTTAAATCCATATATTTTTTTTCATTTTCAGTGGCATATCTAAATTTTATTTCCCGTCGTGAATGTGATATTTTTAAATGTAGTTTTTTTTCCAGATAATCATAAATTGAGCTTTCGACAATATTTTTGTCCAAAAATGGTACAACTCTTTTGTCAAAATAGGTAATTTCATATTCAAGAGCCTCCCCATCCAGCACACGTGTACGTGAAACCCTATAAAATGAAACATCCTCAGACACTTCAAAAATATCCATAATCTCGCTAATTCCATTAACAATATTCAATTCAACCAGATTAGTATTAATATCAATATTTTCAATTTTATTAAGCTCCTTTGAAGTTCTTAAGTTTGATAAGCTGTTTTTAAACCGCCCATTTTCAAGAACCATTGAATTTTTACCTTTTATCTTTTGAATATATCCATCCAGTTCAAGCATAGAAAGTGCTTTTCTTATAGTGTCTTTAGAATACGCATACTTACGTGCCAGTTCCGATTCACTTTTCAAAAATTCCCTGGCCTTAAATGTCCCATTTGTTATTTTTTCCTTTATATCATTATAAACTTCTTTATATTTGCTCACGACATATCTCCTTTCAAGAAACATCAATTTATTATATCCCAAAAATTCCAAAATGACAATGGCGAAAGTATATAAAAAACAAGGAGAATAAAATTTTCTCCCTGTCCTAAAAAAATTATAAAAATATATTTCCATCTTCATCAATTGCCTTGTATGCTGGACGGATTAATTTCTTATCAACAAGAATCTGCTCCATCCTGTGTGCATTCCAGCTTGCTATTCTCGACAATGCAAATAATGGTGTAAATATATTTTGTGGAATATTCAGAAGTTTATATACAAACCCCGAATACAAGTCAACATTTGCACAAATTTCAAAATCTCCACCTTTTATCTCTTTCCCAATTTCCTTAGCAAATTTTTCAACATTTGAAAAAAGCTCAAATTCTTCAAATGCATTTTTTTCTTTTGCCAGTTCGTAAGCCTTTTTTTTCAAAATCTCGGCACGTGGATCCGAAATTGTATAAACTGCGTGCCCCATACCATAAATTCGCCCTGTTTTGTCAAATACTTTTCCTTCAAATATCTGTCTTAAATATTCTTTAAGTTTTATCTCGTCATAAGGATTTGTATTTTTTTTTATGTTTTCTATCATTTTAGTAACCATTGAATTTGCTCCACCGTGCATAGGCCCTTTCAATGAACCAATTGAAGCGGAAATTGAAGAATATGTGTCTGTCCTTGTGGAAGAAATTACGTGCGAAGTGAATGTTGAATTGTTTCCTCCACCATGTTCTGCGTGTATAACTAAAATTAAATCCAATATTTCAGATTCCAGTTTTGTGAATTGGCTGTCATTTCTAAGCATATGTAGAATATTTTCAGCAATGCTGTATTCCTCGACTGGATTATGAATTATCAAACTCTTGTTAAAATGTTTATAATTACAGGCCTGATAACAGTAAACCAGCAAACTCGGAAATTTTGCAATTAAATTCAAGGACTGATCAATCAAATTTGACAGACTCACATCATCTGGATTCTCGTCCAATGTATAAAGGCATAAAACCGCTCTTTGTAGCTGATTCATTATATCTGCACTCGGTTTTCGCAAGATAAAATCCTCTATAAATTCATCAGGCAAGTGCCTATATTCCTTCAATGTACTTAAAAACATCTTTAATTCAAAGTTAGACGGAACTTTTCCAAAAAGCAGCAAAAACATCGTTTTTTCAAAGCAAAATGTCCTCTCCTCCTCAAATTGCTCAACAAGTTCATCAATTGAAATTCCCCGATAATAAAGTTTACCTTCCGCTGGAATTTTTTTTCCTTCCTCATTCACTGAATATCCCAGAACTGAACCAATTTTTGTCAGCCCGACTAAAACTCCCGTTCCATTTTTATTCCTAAGCCCTCTTTTTACGTCCAGTCTATTGTAAATATCATCTGAAATTGAATTATTCTGATTAAATAAAACACCGAGTTCATTTATAAAATCACTTTTCATAATGCCCTCCTATCCTAAATTTTCAATAATTTTTTTTGTAAATTCAGTCGTTGTAGCATTTCCACCTAAATCTTTTGTTTTACATCCTTCTTCCAGTGTCTTTAAAATAGCATTTTCTATATTTTTTGCAAAGTCATTCAGCTTTAAATATTTTAGCATTTCTAGTGACGAAAGCAATAGTGCAAGCGGGTTTGCCTTATTTTGTCCTGCAATATCAGGTGCAGAGCCGTGTACCGCTTCAAAAATGGCAATATCATCTCCAATATTTGCTCCAGGAGCAACTCCAAGTCCTCCCACAAGCCCAGCCACTAAGTCCGATAAAATATCTCCGTATAAATTCATCGTAACAATTACTTTAAATCTTTCTGGATTTGTAACAAGCTGCATACACATATTGTCAACAATAAGCTCTTCCAGCTCAATTCCTTCATAGTTTTTTGCAACTTCCCTTGCAATTTCCAAAAACATTCCATCAGTAAATTTCAGTATATTTGCCTTATGCACAGCTGTAACTTTGGAAATCCCGTTATTTTTTGCATATTCAAATGCACTTCTGACAATACGTTCACTACCTTTCTTCGTAATTCTTTTTATAGCAATCGCACTTGTCTTTTCGTCATTTTCATACTTTTCCTCACCAATATAAATCCCTTCCGTATTTTCCCTAAAAATTGCCAAATCAATATTTTCATACCGAGTCTTAATTCCTGGCAAATTTCTTGATGGCCTAAAATTTGTATATAAATCGTATTTTTTTCTAAGATACACATTTATACTTCTAAATCCTTTCCCAATTGGCGTAGTAATCGGCCCCTTTATAGCGATTTTATTTCTTTCAACACTTTCATAAAGGCTATCAGGAATCAATTCTCCAGTTTTTTCATAAATATCTGTCCCCGCATTTTCAGTTTCAAATTCCACAGGAACTTTCGCAGCCTTAAAAATTTCCACTAAACTTTCAGATATTTCATATCCAATCCCATCCCCTGGTATTAATGTCACTTTCTTCATAATAAACCACTCTTTCTTTTTTCAAATTTTATACAAACTAAATCCCATTTAAACAGTGAATGTTCCATTTTCCAATAGGATTTAGTGTTAAATTATTTTGTTTAATAATATTTTTTGTTTATTTTAAAAAAATTATATTTTAATTATTTTGAAATACTAACTCAAAAACTCGTCACTTGTCGCAAATTTCAAATATCCACCAAATTTTAATATTTTAAGCTCTCTTTCTGAACCATTAAATTTTGCAGGAAATTCAACATTTTTAGTAATATTTTTTACAATAAATCTTCCATTTATTAATGAATTTGGAATATCTGACAACTGTAATTCGTCGTATTCGTCAATTTTGTCGTAATCTTCCGCATTTTCAAATTCTAGCGGTATAATTCCACTGTTTATTAAGTTTGCCTTGTGGATTCTTGCGAATGATTTTGCGATAACTGCCTTTATACCAAGATAAAGCGGTAACAATGCGGCGTGCTCTCTACTTGAACCTTGCCCATAATTTTCTCCACCCACAACTATTCCACCATTATTTTTTTCAGCTCTTTCCTTAAAATCAGGAATTATTGTTTCAAAGCAATGTTCAGATAATTTTGGAATATTTGAACGGAATGGTAATAATGCGGCATTTGATGGACAAATATCATCTGTCGTGATGTTATCTCCTGTCTTTAAGATAACTTTTCGTGTGATACTGTCCTGTAATGCTTCCCCAATCGGAAACGGCTTAATGTTAGGCCCCATTACAATTTTCACTGCTTCCCTTTCTCTTTTTGCTTCCTCTTCATTTGGATTTGGGAAAATAAAATAGTTATCTGATATTTCAAATTTTTCAGGCTCTTCTACAATGATTTCTGCCCCCAATTCCCTAGGATCTGTCAAATATCCTGTAATTGCTGACGCAGCCGCTGTTTCTGTACTCACTAAATAAACTCCTGCACTCATTGTTCCACATCTTCCCTTAAAATTTCTGTTAAACGTTCTAAGCGAAATTCCATCCGTCTTTGGTGCCTGCCCCATTCCAATACAAGGCCCGCACGCAGCTTCCAGTAATCTTGCCCCAGCTGCAATAAATTTTGCCAACGCATTATTTTCAGAAATCATTTTCATAATATTGCTTGAACCAGGTGATAATACAAGGCTCACATCCGGATGAACTTTTTTCCCGTCTAAAATTGCCGCAAGTTTCATAAAATCAGAATAAGACGAATTTGTACATGAACCAATTGCAATCTGATCGACTTTTAGTTTCTTATACTTTGAAATTTCATGCACATTGTCAGGACTATGAGGAAAAGCCGCAAGTGGCACCAATTCATCCAAATTGACAACTAGCTTATCATCATAAAACGCATTCTCATCAGGCAGTAATTCTGTAAAATCTTCTCCACGTGACTGTTTTTCCAAAAAAGTCCTTGTATATTCATCACTTGGAAAAATTGATGTTGTCGCTCCTAATTCAGCTCCCATATTGGTAATTGTCGCCCTGTCCTCAACTGATAAAGATTTAATCCCATCACCAGTATATTCCATTACATATCCTACTCCACCTTTTACTGTAAGCTGTTTCAAGACGTATAAAATAACATCTTTTGCCGACACCCAGGGCTGCAATTTCCCTTTCAGCTCGATATTATAAACTTTCGGCACTTTCAAATAATAAAGTCCCCGTGCCATTCCAATCGCAACATCAAGCCCTCCTGCTCCAATCGCAAGCATTCCAAGTCCTCCCCCAGTGGGAGTATGACTATCTGAACCAATTAATATTTTCCCTGGCTTTCCAAATCTCTCCAGATGCAATCTGTGACAAATCCCATTTCCTGGTTTTGAAAAAACAATGTTATGCTTTTCAGCCGACGTTTTAATAAATTCATGATCATCTGCATTCTCAAAACTTGACTGCAACATATTGTGATCAACATAAGCCACAGAAATCTCAGTTGCAACTTTATCAACATTCATCGCATTTAACTGTAAATAAGCCATCGTTCCCGTGGAATCCTGTGTAAGTGTCTGATGAACTCTAACCGCAATTTCATTCCCCGCCTTTAATTCACCCTTCAAAAGATTTTTAGCCAAAATCTTATACGTTAAACTCATATTATTAGAGTTCAAATTTTTACTCATAGACATATTGTTGTCCTCCTAACATAACTTTTCAATCATACTTCAATTATATTACTAATCGTTAATTGTGTCAACGATATATAATATATATTTTTTATATAATTACATATATATTATAAATAATTCTAAGTAATTTAATAAATACACCTTTATTATACATTTAAAATCATATTTTTAATCTAAATTTTTTTCGTTTGAATGCCAAATAAATTGATTTAAAAAATATTATTTAATAAAATTTTAAGAAAAAAAGAACCGTTTGAAAAATTTATTTTCTTAACAGTTCTTTATAATTTGAGAAAGTTAGTAAAATGTATTTTAATTAGGCAACTTTTCTTTTAAAAATTCCAATATTAAATTTTCTATAAAATGGAACAAAACTTGTTTTTACAATTTCTCCTTTATTTTTAAACATTTTTGATATAATATTTTTAAGATAAGTAACATTAACATTTAAATGAATTTAAACTGAATAAAAAATTCTTGATTTTTGTTGCACTTGGGTTATTAATATATTATTTAGTAATATTAAAGTGTTCGTTAAAAAAATTTGTTGACTTTTTATATAACAGGTGTTATAATTATATAAATAACATGTGCTATAATATTATAAAATTAAAATAATGGAGGTATTTTTATGAAACAAAATATTTTAAGTAACAGCATAAAAATTAAAACAAAAGAAAAAGAATTTTTAAAAAGTATCTTTTTGGTATTGAGCGGAGTTATATTTTTATCAATAATGTCGCAACTTATAATACCGCTTTATTTTACTCCTGTACCTATTTCACTAGGATCGCTTGGAATAATATTAATAGCGTTATTATATGGTAGAAAATTGGGAACAGCAACTGTGCTTTCCTATGTTGCAGCAGGTAGTTTAGGAGCTCCAATTTTTGCTGGATTTAAAGCAGGTTCGTTGTTTTCACCAACAGGAGGATATATTTTAGGATATATTGCAGCTACAGTAATTTTAGGATTTTTATCTGATAAAGGTATTGCAAAATCTTATGTGAAGACATTTCTTTCACTATTACTTGTAAGTGTCATTATTTTGATATTAGGTGCATTAGTATTGATGTTATTTGTGCCTATTAAAAATGTATTTATGGCCGGTGTACTTCCTTTTATTCCTGGAGATATGCTAAAAGCAGTTGCTGCAACTCTTTTATTTCCAAGATTATGGAAATTTATAAAAAAAAATAAAAATTAAGTTATTTTATTTGTTGAACGAAAAATCTCCTTTATAAAAATTTTAGGAGATTTTTTATTTATATTATTGTATCTTCGATTAATACAATTTTTTGAATACAAAGAAAGGAAAAAAAGAAATGTCAAAAAATAATAATAATCAAATTGACCTAGTTAAATTTATATCAAATTTAAAAAATAAAATTATAAATGAAAAATACGAGATAACTCGTAAAGAGGCAATTTCTTTATCACAAATTCCTAACAATGATATGGAAACTTTAAACATACTTTTTGAAGCAGCAAATCAAATTAGAGAAACATTCTGTGGAAAAAATTTTGATTTATGCACCATTATTAATGCAAAATCTGGAAAGTGCTCCGAAAACTGCAAATACTGTGCACAGTCAGTTCATTTTAAAACAGCAGTAGACGTCTATGGACTTATTTCAAAGGAAATAGCACTTTGTGAAGCTAAAAGAAATGAAAATGAAGGTGCTCATAGATTTTCACTTGTAACAAGCGGTAGAGGATTTAATGGAAATGAGAAAGAATTGGATAAATTAGTTGAAATTTATGAATTTTTACGAAAACATACTGATAAATTAAGCCTTTGTGCTTCTCACGGTATCTGTACAAAAGAAGCATTACAAAAATTGGCTAATGCAGGTATTTCGACGTATCATCACAATCTAGAAACATCGAGAAGATTTTATCCTAATGTCTGTACATCTCACACTTATGATGATAGAGTTAATACTATAAAAAATGCAAAAGCAATTGGGTTAAATGTTTGTAGTGGAGGAATATTTGGTTTAGGGGAAACTATTGAAGATAGGATTGATATGGCATTTGATTTGAAAGAATTGAAAGTCAATTCTGTTCCGATAAATATTTTAACTCCAATTCCTGGAACTCCATTTGAGAATAATAAAGCAGTAGAGCCATTAGAAATTTTAAAGACTATATCTATTTACCGTTTTATTATGCCCAAAATTCATTTAAGATATGCTGGAGGAAGAATTAAATTAGGAAATTATGTAAAAGATGGTTTAAAATGTGGAATCAATTCTGCACTTACAGGAAATTTTTTAACAACTACAGGAACAACAATAGAAAAAGATAAGAATATGGTAATAGAATTAGGCTATAAAATTTAAAGATTTTTTGTGATTTTTGTTTTTGTATATTTTAAAAAATTTTTTTCAAGGAAAACAGAGTGGCTATGACCACTCTGAAATTATTTATACAAATATATTTAAATTTATTATTTTTTTTCTTTGCTTCAAAAAAATAAAAAAGAAACTTATGAAAAGTTCCAGTTTTATTTTTAAGATTATTATTTTAAATGAAAAAATTATTAGTTATTTAATTTACATCTTCTTATTTTTGTTGTAAAATGTTAGATATAATATTTTGATAATTAATAATACCACAAAAAATAAATTTAAAAATGAATTTAAACTGAATAAATTTTTAGGAAGGAAAAAGATAAAATAAAAATGGGAAAAATACTGATTGTTGAAGATGATAAAAAAATATCACGGATTTTAAAATTACAGCTGGAACGAAAAAATCACGAAATAACAATAATCGAAAATGGAATTGATGCATTAAATGAAATTGACAAAAAAAGGGACTTTTATGATTTGATGCTTCTGGATTTGGGACTTCCTTCGATGGAAGGGAATGAAGTTTGTAAAAATGTTAGAAAAATATCGAAAGTTCCAATAATTGTTGTTTCTGCGAAAAATAATACGGAAGAAAAAGTTGAATTATTAAAATCAGGAGCGAGCGATTATGTTACAAAACCTTTTGATTTTTTGGAGCTTGATACAAGAATTGATATAAATATTAGAAAGGAGAAAGTTTCCCAGATTGTCTACAAAACTTTAAAATTAAATACAGAAAATTATTCTGTCTATTTGGAAGATAAACCTATCTTATTGACAAAGACGGAATTTGAATTAGTTAAGCTATTGATTGAACATAAAGAGGAAATTGTTTCACGGGATAGAATTGTTGAAAAAATATGGGGTTGGGAAGCCAGCGACAACCTTCTCGACAGCACAATAAAAAAAACAAGACAAAAATTGGGAAAAGAAAAAATTGTTTAATTGTAATTTTCAAGGTAAAAATACTAAAAAAGGTGCAGGACTTGGGCTTTCAATTATGAAAGATATAATCTTACTAAATGACGGGGAAATTTATCTGGAAAACAGAAAAGATGGACTTGATATAAAAATGCTGTTTAAAAAAATTGATTATGAAAATGAATAAATATAAAAAAAATTAAAAAAGGCTATCTCAAAAAATGTTTCGGGAAAGCCTATTTTTTTATAACTTCTAATAATTATTATCTTCTTTGTTGAAGTCTTTGTTGTTGATAATTAAATGATTCCAACTTCATAGAAATATTTTTTTCTTTTCCATTTGATACAACTTTCAGATTAACTGTTTCTCCAATTTTCTTAGCTGCAAGCTCTCCAATGAATGCTCCTGCTGATGTTACACGTTTTCCATTGATTTCAAGGATCAAATCATTTGCTTTTAGTCCGTATTTTGCTGCCGGCGAATTTGGATAAACTTGTTGTATTAAAATACCTGTTGAATACGAAATTCTTCTCTCTCGTTTAATTTCCTGTGTCAAATCAAGTACAGAAATTCCAATGTATGGACGTTCATATCTACCATTTTTTATTATGGAATCTCTTACGTTTTCAGCCAAGTTTGATGGAATTGCAAAACTTAATCCGACACTTCCTCCATTTGTAGAATAAATCGCAGTATTTACACCGATAACATCCCCATTAATGTTAAGAAGCGGGCCACCACTGTTTCCTTGATTAATAGAAGCATCCGTCTGAATAAAGTTCTCAACTTGCTCAATTCCTAACGAACTTCTTCCAGAGGCTCCAATTACTCCCACTGTCATCGAACTGTTTAGCCCTAACGGATTTCCAAATGCAATTGCCCAGTGTCCAATTTTTATACTATCGGAATCAGCAAATTTCAATGGTTTAAACGTTCTGTTGGCATTTACTTTTAAAATTGCAATATCCACTTCTGGTGATGTCCCGACTAATTTTGCCAAATATTCATGTCCGTCAGATAATTTTACATAAATTTCATCAGCTCCGTCAATAACGTGATTATTTGTCATCATATATCCATCACTCGAAATTATAAATCCAGAACCCAAACTTCCAGATTCACGTCTTTGCTGTCTTCTTCCAGATGTTCCAAATAAAAACGCTTCAAGCGGATTATATGTTTCCACCACAATTGTTTTTTTAGTTCTTATGTTTACAACTGAATCCTTCGCCTTCTCGTAAACTGCCGAAAACGCATTTTGTGCACTGTACATATCCCCTGTTATATTCGTATTTTGAACAATTTGCTTGTTATGCAAAATATCTGTATCTTTAGAAACTGCCGCTGTTGCTGTAAGAGCAGCCGCCATAAACGATGTAGTTAAAACTCTTTTTAATTTCATAATTTTAGATTCTCCTCTTTCATAAAATTTCCTATTGTCTAATTTAAGTAATTTAATGTTAATTATTTTACTCCTCTTATCTTAGAAAAGGTGATATTCTTATTGTTTTTAATCTTAGTTCCTGCAAGTTTTATTAACAACAGTTTTTTTATTTATATTTTTTATTCCTTTAACGAAATTGCGTTTAGTATTCGTTTTGGTTAATCTAAAAAGCTGTACTAATAAACTTTGACAACTTTAAATAACCGTATTAAAATGTTCCTAATGAAAAAGCTCTTAAAAATATTTCCTTTATAACATCCAATACAATTAGTCCTATAATTCCAGACATATCTAAATTCATATTTCCTATCGGAATTACGATTTTAAATAGTTTCAGGTAAGGTTCTGTAAATTTTCTTACCCATTGGAAAAGTGCCATTTGATTATACGGATCAATCCATGTTCCTAAAATATTTAATAAAATAAGAATAGTGTATAAATTAAACATTTTTAATATTACTTCAATAATATCCAAAATTGTACCTCCAAAAAATTTAACCTTGAAAAGCAATTCCAAGGTTTGATTTTTATTATTTATTTAAAATATTTTTACATTTTAAAACATATTCAATTCCTGAAACTATAGTCAGTATTAGCGGAATTAGCAGTAGTATGTTGTTTATTGTAAAGCTGAAAGGTATTAGAATTATTAAAGTAAGTGCAACCATTTGAGTTGCAGTTTTCCATTTTCCAAGACTTTCAGCAGCTATTATTACACCTTCAGCAGCTACAATTGAACGAAGTCCAGTTATGAGCAGTTCCCTAAAAATTATTATTATTACAAACCAAAGGCTTATCTGATTAAATTTTGCAAGTGTTACTAGAGCCGAAATAACAAGAATTTTATCAGCTAATGGATCCAGCAGTTTTCCTAAATTCGTAATTAAATTGTATTTTCTTGCAATTTTTCCATCATAATAGTCTGTAATGGCAGCTCCCACAAAAATAATGGCTGCAAATATTCTCATTATTACAGCAATCGCTGTATTTTCAGAAAATTCCAGAGCCAAACTCAAAAAAATTACAAACGGAATAACTAGAATTATTCTTAATGTTGCCAATTTATTAGGTAAATTCATTTTCATTCTTCCCACACTCCTTGAATATATAGTAAAATCCTGAATTTAATTATAACAATGTCTTCATACTTAAGTTAAATTTATCTTCACTTTCCATCGAGATTACTTTAACTCTTACATTTTGCCCTTCTTTTAAGGCATCTTCTGTTTTTTCCACTCTCTTGTTACTTATTTCAGAAATATGTAAAAGCCCTTCTTTCCCTGGCAGCACTTCTACAAATGCACCAAATTTCATCAATTTTGTAACTTTTCCTTCGTAAACCTCATTTAACTCAACGGATTGTGTCTGTCTTTTTACAAGTTCCAATGCTTTTTTCATATTTTCCAAATCTTTTCCAAAAATCGAAACAGTTCCGTCATCTTCGATATCTATTGAAACTCCAGTTTCATCAATAATCGCTCTGATAACTTTTCCACCTGGCCCAATAAGCCCAGCAATTTTATCAGGGTTGATTTTAAGAATCTCAATTTTTGGTGCATTTTCAGAAACTTCCGCTCTTGGCTCACTAATTACAGCTTCCATTTTATCAATAATGAACAATCTTCCTTCCAATGCCTGTCTTAAAGCAATTTCCATTATTTCCCTTGTAATTCCCTCAATTTTTATATCCATCTGAATCGCAGTAATTCCATCCTTTGTCCCTGCAACTTTAAAGTCCATATCTCCTAAATGATCTTCGAGTCCCTGAATATCAGTAAGAACAGTAAATGTATCCCCTTCTTTTATAAGTCCCATTGCAATTCCTGCAACGGTTGACTTTATAGGCACTCCAGCCGCCATTAATGCAAGTGATCCTCCACAAATTGTAGCTTGGGATGAAGATCCGTTTGATTCTGTGATTTCAGAAACAAGTCTTACTGTGTATGGGAATTTGTCTTGTTCCGGCATAACGTATTTTAACGCTCTTTCAGCCAAGTTTCCATGTCCCAGTTCACGACGCCCAGGTGCACGCATAAATCCAGCTTCTCCAACTGAATATGGCGGGAAATTATAATGCAGGAAGAATTTTTTACGTGTTTCATCTTCCATTCCATCAATAATTTGCTCATCTTCCTTACTTCCAAGCGTTGCAACAACCAATGCCTGAGTTTCCCCACGTGTGAATAATGCAGAACCGTGTGGCACTGGAAGTGTGTCTATTTCCACATCAATTGGACGGATTTCAGTAGTTTGACGCCCATCAGCACGGTATTGCTTGTACAAAATAGCATCTCTGACAAGTCTTTTTTCCACATCTCTATAATATTTCTTAAACTCTTTTTCAGTGTTTTCGTCAATTTCCTTTTCTTCATTTTCAAGTTTTTCAATATATCTTTCAAAAAGTTCTATCTCCAAATTGTCAATTGCCTCATATTTTTCCAGTTTGCCTGGCGTCATAATCGCATTTTCAACTTCACTTTCAAAGCCATCAATAAATTCCTTGATTTCAGGCTCTACTTCCTTTTTCTCAAATTCATATTTCTGTACATCAAACTGTGCCAGGAACTTATCCTGTTCTGCACAAATTTCCTTAATTCTCTCATGCCCAAACATAATCGCTTCCAGCATTACTTCCTCAGAAACTTCCTTAGCTCCAGCCTCTACCATTGTTACGGCATCTTTTGTACCTGCAACTGATAATTGAATTTCACTTTCTAACAGCTGCTCCCCTGTAGGATTTAAGATGTATTCCCCGTTAATGTATCCAACTGTAACTCCAGCCACAGTTCCCGCAAACGGAATATCTGATAATCCCAAAGCGGCAGAAACACCGATTGTAGCAAGATTTTCAGGAAAATTCACTTCATCATAGGAAAGCACTGTAATTACAATATGGACAGAATTTAAAAATCCTTCTGGAAATAATGGCCTGATTGGCCTGTCAATCAATCTTGAAATCAGGACTTCATCAGTTCCTGGCTTAGTTTCCCTTTTTATAAATCCACCTGGAAATTTCCCTGATGCATAAAATTTTTCAATATAATCAACAGTCAACGGGAAAAAATCCTGCCCTTCCTTGACGTCCTTACTTCTAGTCGCCGTAACAAGCAGCATTGTTCCCCCACATTGAACAACAACTGAACCTCCAGCCTGACGTGCAATTTTTCCTGTACTTATTTTAATTTTCTGGTTTCCTAAATTAAAACCATAAATTTTCTCTTCAAACATTTTTCCTCCTAAAATTTCTTTATTTTTTAAGAAGGGAGCAAATAATAGTAAAATCTTTCATCCATTTTTGATAAAAAACTTTACAATTACTTACTCAAAAAACCTTCTTAAAATTTTTATAATTATACCATTTTTTCGTGATTTTTACAATTCTAAAAATTAAAGAAAATTAAAAATTTTTAAAAATGGACTACTCTTAATAAAAATTAAAAGATATAGTCCACAGCTCTAGTATCTATTTTTTATATTTTTTATTTAATCAAAAATTACTTTCCAATTATCCCTGTTCTCATTCGCCTTAAAACACATCTGTATCTGCTCAGTTGTAGTTTTATTAGTTGCAAGCTCTGGCAATTCATCAATTCCAAAATATCTGCTGTCAATCGTTTCTATATTCTTTTCAAATTTTCCACTGATATATTTACATAATACAAAAATTTTTGTTATACCATACGGTATTTCCTTTTCCTGATTTTTCGTTACATCCAGCAAAGCTATAATCATTTCGGCACCGGCTTCAATCCCAGCTTCTTCCTTAACTTCCTTCAATACATTTGCCCGAACAGAAAGAAATACATCTGCCCAGCCACCTGGCAATGCCCATTTTCCATTGCTCTCCTGAATAAGTAAAATTTTATTATTCTCAAAAATTGCAGCTCTTGTATCAATCTTAGGAGTCTGATATCCAACTTCATTGCAAAACAGATTTTTTACTTTTTCTATCGAAATATCAGTCTTATGAGACACCATCTCGGCTGAAATCTCCCTTATTCTCTCAAACCGCTCAATATCAAACTTATCCTTGCCATAAGCCAGTCCCGCCTGAGCCAGACTTTGCAGTTCAATCGCCCATTTCAGCCACTTTTCTTCTTCCTGCTCCCTATCTTTTGTCTCTCCATCTTTCATAAATCATCATCCTCTGCTAAAATTTCTTGCTGTCTACTCTTCAACATCCACTTTTATTACTTCCCTCATAAACATCAAATACAAAAACAAAATTAAAAAAATAACACTAATAATTGTTCTCAAAATAGATGGTTTCGGTAAAATAAAATTATTTATTATTAATTGAAGTATTACCGTCATTATCGGCAAACTAACATCAATCCTTACAGAAACCTTGGCATCTTTCCCCGCTACCTTAATTTTCTTCACAACCTTTTTAAGTCCAGTCCTAAATATTGTAACTTCATGCTCCCCTTTTGAAACTTGAATCTCCAAATATTTTTTCCTAAATTCTATCGGATTTCCACCATCTATTTTTACTCTGTAACCAGTTGTTCCGTTTTTATCGGCATTTTTTTCTTTTATGTTCAGGTTGTTTATTATTAATTTTGGCATTTATTTACCCTTTCTTTTAAATTTATTGCATAATCAGCTGCAAGCCATGTTTGAACTTCATTTTCTAAATTTATATTTTCTAGAAACGAAACTCCAAAACTAAAAATTTGATTCCTTGTTTTTTCAAAAATTACAATTTCAATTCCATTTTCCAAATATTCAATATCAAAATCATTATTATTCCCATCAGACTCTGCCATAGACAATCCAGAAGTTGTCCCTATCGTCAATTTCTCATTATTAATTTCAAAAGAAATTGCTTCCAGTCTCTCTCCACTCTCAATGTAACTTTTACATCCAAAATCTATTTCTAAAATACATTTTAAAAAATGTTTGTTTATTTTATCTACTTTTTCCTTTTTAAATTCATACTTCAATAAATATGTTTCAGTTTTCAAAAAAGATTTAGAATTTCGAATTTTAGAAAAATTAAACTCAACTTCTTTTTTATCCAAAAACATTCGTATATTTCCAAAAGGTGTTTTCAGCATAACTCTCTCTCTTCATCTAATTTTCAACCTCAATTAACCCATATTTATCTATTTTTTAGTCTTCCAAAATTTCTTTTGCAAAACTTCCTTCTTTTTCAGTTCCCAATAAAATTTCCTCAACAGTTGCCGCAATATCGGCAAAAGTTTTTCTTGTTCCAATATTTACATTCTTCTTAACATTTTTACCACAAATCATTATAGGTATATACTCTCTTGTATGGTCTGTCCCTTTGTACGTAGGATCGTTTCCGTGATCAGCTGTGATAATCAAGATTTCATCATCTTTCAAGTTTTTCTCAATTTCAGGTAGCCAATTATCAAATTCGATTAGAGCCTTCACATATCCTTCGACATTTCTTCTATGCCCATAAACTGCATCAAAGTCAACTAAATTTGTAAAAATTAGTCCTTTTGTATCTTCCTTCAATGCAGCTATTGTTTTCTTAATTCCATCCAAATTATCCTGATTAGCTTTTCTGTTGTCTGTAATTCCTTTTCCATTGAATAGATCACTCGTCTTACCAATTCCAATCACATCAAACCCAGCCTTTTCCAATCTTTCAAGCATACTTTCCTTTGGCGGATCAATCGAAAAGTCGTGTCTGTTCGCAGTTCTCTTAAATTCTCCAACTTTCTTACCAACATAAGGTCTTGCAATTACCCTTGCAACAGGTGATTTCTCATTACAAATTTCAAGTGCAATTTCACACGCTTTGTAAAGTTCTTCCAATGGTATAATTTCTTCATTTGCAGCAATCTGGAATACAGGATCTGCTGAACCGTAAACTATCCAGTTACCTGTTTTTATTTGCTCTTCTCCATATTGATCAATTGCGACAGTTCCTGAAAGTGGCTTATTTAACATAACTTTTCTTCCAGTTTTTTCTTCAAATTCCTTTATAACTTCATCTGAAAATCCATCTTTATAATTTGGAAATGGACGTTCTAGCGGTACACCAGCAATTTCCCAGTGTCCAGTTGTAGAATCTTTTCCATGTGATACTTCAATCGCTCTTCCATAAGCCCCTTCAGCCTTTTCCACAGCTGGAGTCCCTTCAATCTCAGTAATATTTCCGAGTCCCAATTTCCCCATATTAGGTAAGCTCATTCCCCCATAAGCTTTCGCCATATTTCCTAAAGTATTTGACCCGCAGTCGTCGAATAAATTTGCATCAGGCAATTCTCCTGCTCCAACACTGTCTAAAACTATTATTGTTATTCTTTCTATTTTTTTCATTTTCTTATCTTCCTTTCTTTTTTATTTAATTATATCTTTTATCTGTTTTAAAAGCAATTGATTTTAAGATTTTTTTTATTCATCAGAGCCATAAACAATCATTAATAAATATTCTTTATACCGTATTATTCCTGCTGAAAAAACATTGTATGCATAAAATTCACTTAAAATAGCTTCATATTTCTTTATCGCTACATAAAAATTTACAGGCTCACCAAACCAATGTGTTATTTGATTGAAAAAACATCTTACATTCCAGTATTGTTCCTTTTTATCTGCTTTATTTTCTAAATTTTCAATTATTTCCTCAACAGTAAATTCTGTTTGCAATTTAATAAATTCAGAAATTCTATCGTAACCAGCTTTTGTTTCATTTTGTTTTATCAATTTTTCATATTTTCTATTTTTTTTGAAAACAATATTCAATTTTTCCAATTTTTTTCTAGTATTATCATCTTTTTTCTCAGATGAACTACTTTCATAATATTGCAATAATTTTTTCTTTATTATTTCATTCAAATCATTATTTTTATCATTGTCAATAAAAAATGTATCAATATATATTACCGTATATTCAGGACAAACCTTCATTCCATTATTCCAACACATTGAAAGACCTTCAATAAACCCTTCAATGTAATCCCTATTCTTCATTGTGATAATTCCTTTTCAAAATTATGATTTTTTATAAATATTTGTCAAATCATCAAAAACAACTTTCTCATAAATTTCAGCATCAGTTATAAACATATATCCATCAAAAAGTACTTCATCGTAAGCCCACACACCAAATTGACTACTAGAATATGGCATTATTTCATCAATTGTTAAATTTTGGAAAAAAAAGTTTTCTGTAATAATTCCATTTCTAGCATTTTCTACATCGTATTTAGTTAAGCTATTTCCCAATTTTTGAATAACCTTCTCCAGTGGAACAGACAATTTATTCTCTTTTAAACGGCTGTTTGCCATACCTAAATATTTTTTTACAATGCTATTTTTTATTTTGGCATCCCATTCTTTTATATTATTAAGAATAAGAGACATCTGTTTTTCCAGTTCCTTATCATAAATTTCAGCTTCTTCCATTGATACATACACTTTTTTCCCAAGCCAATCAACTTCAAAATCCTCAATTTCGCCATTATCATTTATTTAAATACCATTTTCATTTTTCCTAACTTCAATTTTCATCTAAAATGAATCCCAGAAAATGTCATCTCCATTTTCTTCAATATACTTATAAATTTTATCTTCATTTTCAATCAAATCCTCAACTATTTCAGCCACTTTCCGAATTTTTTCCCAGTTTTCCTCAGTATTTCCAAAATAGCGTCCAACATATTCCCCAGCTTCAGGATCAGAATCATAATCTTCATAAAGTTCTGGATAATTATTCTCTAAATAACTTTCAATTAAAGCTGCCCATCCATAGCCATTTAAATAGGCTTCTTCATTAATTTCAGATACTTTTTCAAAAATTTCATCAAATTTTTTATCATTATTCATTAGACAAAAGGCTACTTGATCGTTAATATCATTCTTTATTTCCTGTATTTCTTCTTCTGAAAGTTCCATTCCACTTTTTTTCAAACTTTCAATATATTCCTCAAACCCTTTTTCATCTTGCTCATCAATTGCTACATATTTCATAAATTTCTCCTTCTTTTCTTCATTTTATTTTTAACCAATCTCCAACACCGCTATGAATGATAAATAATCTGATAACTTTATTCATTCCTGTAAATCATTATTTTTATAATTTTAATTATCATATTTTTTATAATTTTTAGGCATAACATTATTCTGAAAATAATAAAAATTAAATTTTACACTATTAAAATTTGTATTTTTATAATTAATTATTACTTTTTTATCTGTTTTAAAAGCAATTGATTTTAAAATTTTTTATAATACTTCTTTGCAATATCTGTTATATCTATGCTTACATCCAGTCCTGTATTCAAATATATTTTATCATCCTTTTTCAAAAATGCTTCCCAAATTTTTCCTGTATTCAAATAAACCGTAACAATTTCAAAACTATTTTTTAAAATTGTTACTATTTCTCTATTTTCTAGTTTCGATACTTCTTTAAAAAAATTTTCAATATTATCATCTAATTTATCTATATCAACAAAATATATATCATAAAATAATTGTTTTTTATATTCTTCAAATATATCAAAATATCCTTTAAAATTACTCAATCCTAACCACTGTAATAAAATATCTGAGCAAGAAATTTTATTTATTAAACTTATTTCTTCTTTAGAGATTAACCTCAATAACTGTTGTTCAGTAAATTTTAAAGGTAAATATTTGTAATTGTATTGATAAATTTTTTCTCGATATGGAACCATCAAAAAATTATTTTCAAATTTTACTATGCCTGTATCACATTTATTTTTTATATTCCCATAATTAAATTCAAACACAAACTTATATCGCGCTTTTTCATTATAAGAAATTAATTCATACTAATATCCATAATAAACAATTTCATTATTTTTCATAATTTGAAGATAATCCTCATAACAACAATCATAATAATTTTCATCCCAAGTAATTATACTTACATCCATTTTATCTCATCCTGTTTATATTAATTAATTTATTCTTGAATTATCATAATTTTTTATAATTCTTAAATATTTAAAAATTTAAATTTTATTTCTTCCGATACTTTCTCCCTTTCTTCTCTCCAACCGTCTCCAAAATTCTATTTTTTACAAGTTTATTCAAAAATCTTCTCGCCGTAGAATCCGAAACATTCAAAATCTTTTGAGCCTCACTATTTTCAATATAATTATTTTTCTCAAAATATTCTTCCAGTATTTTCAGCCTTTGTAACTCTTTATCAGTCATTTTATCAGTCAAAATATCAGTCATTTTTAAGTCATTTTTTTGCAATTCTTCCAGAGTTTCTTTTATGATTTCGAGAATAAATGTAATAAATGGCGTAGATTCTCCAATATTATTCGATAAATTTATAGCTTCATAATACTTCTGCTGTTTTTTCTGAATCAAAGTTTCAATCGGAAGCCAAGCAAAAAACTCTTTCCATTTTGATAGGATTAATGTATGCCAAAGTCGTCCTAATCTTCCATTTCCATCTTGAAATGGGTGAATAAATTCAAATTCATAATGAAATACACAAGCCTTTATCAGTGGATGAACTTTGCTTTTTTTTAACCACGAAAAAAGCTGGTCAATTAATTTAGGAATATATTGAAGTGGTGTTCCTGCATGAATCAGTTGATTGCCCTGATAAACTCCTGCTCCTTTTGTACGAAATCTGCCACTTTCATTTATTAAATCAGCAGTCAAAATTTTATGTGCCTTCAATAAATCTTTAATCGAATATGGATTTAATAAAGTCAATTTTTCATAGATTTCATAAGCATTCTTAACTTCTTTTATATCCTTTGGCGGAGCTAAAATTCTTTTTCCATTAATCACATCTGTCACCTGCTCAAATGTTAGTGTATTTTGCTCTATCGCAAGTGATGAATAAATTGTTTTTATTCTATTTTCTCTTCTTAAAACTGGATTTGAAGATAATTTTTCTGAAACTATAATCATTCCTGTTAATTCGTTAATTTGAGCAACAAGGTCGATTATCTCATTTGTAATTTCAAATGGTGGATTATAATCACATTCTTTTTCCATATTTTAAATTATCCTTTATTTTTTATATTTTTTCTCACTCAATCTCCAACACCGCCACATACGGCAAATGATCCGACAGCTTTGTCCATTCCTGCGAATTATCATTTACGAAAAAACTCTCCTTAGTTCTGTAATCTCCACCTTTTTTTACCATTACATAGTCAATTCTCTGCGTTTCAAGATTTCTGTTTTCCACATCTGATTCATTTTCCAAGTCCTTGCCTTCAAAATAAGTGTCATTCCAGTTTTCAATAATTTTCTGATAATACTCTGTTGTTGGCAAAAGATTAAAATCTCCACACAAAATTTTCACATCTCCCTTAAAATAATCTACAACTGTCATCAAATTATCAATTTGAGTGCTTTTTACAATAGGCTCATAATCTAGATGTGTATTTATAACCAAAATATGTTTTTTATATTTTGAACTGTTAATTTGTGCCGCCAAAACCTGTCTTTTTTCATTTCCAGCTGACGGCAGCTCGTGAACATATATATTTTTCACATCATATTTTGAAACAAACGCAATTCCAAATTCTCCCTTGTCAAAATCCATCGCCTTTTGAAAATAATAATAATTATACCCAAGTTCAAGTGCAAAATCCTGCGTTACATCACGAAAGTTACTTCTTTTCGTATTTTTATCAACTTCCTGCAATGCTATAAAATCAGGCTTATACTTTTTCACGCTCTGTGCCAGTTTCTTCCCATCTGCAAGTCTTGCACCAAAAATATTGTAAGTCATTATTCTAAATTCCATTTTTTATTTCCTATCTTTCTTTGAATACATTTTATAATTTCCAACTATTTTAATAACAAATACTATAAATACTATTAAAACAAATTAATTATTAGTTAGTATCATTTTTTCTTTTTTTATTATATTTGCTGTTTCTTCTACCATGTATAATGGTAAATTTAATAACCATTCTTCTCTCTTATAATCATTCATTGATACTCTTACTGATATTTTGGGATTATATTTTTCTTTGTATACTTTTAAGCTTTTCGCCTTTAAATTTACTTCGGCTTTTACTTCTACAGGAATTACATTTTCTCCATCATCTATTAGAAAATTAATTTCACATGAGCCACGATTATTTGTGTAATAATATGTATCTAAGTTTTTAATTGTAACAAATTGCTGTAATACAAACTGCTCTGTTAACCCTCCCTTAAATTCTACAAATAACTCATTCCCATCAATAAGCGTACTCTGATTTAATCCTGTCATGCAAGTAAGAAGTCCAATGTCAAGCAGAAACAATTTAAACGCCTTTAAATTCCGATATGCTTTTAGCGGAAGTTTAGGAGCGGTAACTCTATTCACTTTATAAACGAGTCCACAATCAATGAGCCACATCAATGCCATTTCATACTCTTTTGCTCTCGCACCTTCTCTGACTAAACCGTAAATAAATTTCTTGTTCTCCTTAGCAAGTTGCGAAGGAATACTGTTCCATAACATTCTTAGTCTAGGTACAATTTCATTTGGAGCATGTTTTGAAAAATCCTGTTCATAAGCTAAAAGTATTCGTTCCTGAATACTTCTGACTTCATTGAAATCTTTATTTTCTGAAAAATGAAGTACACATTCAGGCATTCCACCTACAAAATAATAATGTTTAAGTATGTCAATAAATTTTTGTTTAAAAACTTTTAACATCTGATAATCATTATTTTCAATAAGTTTCAAAAAATTTTCATTCCCTGTAGCAAGTAAAAACTCTTTAAATGACAGAGGATACAATTTTAAAAAGTCAATTTTCCCCACTGGAAATGATGTTCCTTTGTGAAGTGCGACTCCAAGCAATGAACCTGCACAAATAATATGATATTGCTGTGCGTTTTCATAAAAATATTTAAGGCTTGAAACTGCTTTTGGCACTTCCTGAATTTCATCGAAAATAATCAAAGTATCTTCAGGTATTATTTTTACTCCACAAAAGGAAAATAATCCAAAAGCAAATTTAATAATTAATCTTTCTCAGTTGACTTTTATGTACAAATCCTCTAAACTCCCTAATCTTAGAATCCTTATTATTTTTACTCGGATACACAACTTTATAAACATAATACCAATTTCCATCTGACATAATATATTTAACAGTTTCATCATTTTTTAATTTCAAAACAATTTTTGAATCTGTAGTTGGCTTTTCACGCATATTTACATATTCATCTTTTGTTTTTACTTCGTATTCTTGCAGGTAGCCCACTTCATCTAGATGCGGCTCATCAAAATCATCTGATTCATCCGATTTTTTCACTTTAAGTTTTGTAATTTTGGGTTTCGCTCCTTCAATTTTCTTTAATTCAATAACTTGTGCATAAACTGTTGTAAAATCACATTCTGTGTATGGAGTTACTTTTTTTATTTTAACTCTTACCGGAGACTGCAATTCCCCTTTTTGAATTTTCTCCATTTTTTTAACTTCTTCTGGAAAAGTTTTTTTTAATATTTCAACTTTAGCCTTTTCCATATCAGCAAATTCCTTTTCAGCATTTCTGGTTTCATCCCAGTTATGATAATCAAAATCCCTAGGCTTCAAAACTATAGCTTTTTCATTCACAATGTCCTTATTATCAGGATAAAACAGCATTTCTCCATATTCTATTGCAGAACATGGTACATCTGGATCACTTTTATCCCAATTAATTTTAAATGTTCCCTTCAAATCCAAAATTACACCGTCATCTATCAAAATAATTTCATCAGATTTCTTATTTTGTCCAAAAGAAATTATAGAAATTAATAGAAAAAAATAACAAAAGAAAAAATTTTTAAGTTTCATTATAACCAATCCTCCTCTTTTGCAAAAAAATAAATGTACCAAGATTTAACTAAATAATATTAAAATTTAAATAAAAATAATCATAATTTTTAAGTTCATTTTTTTTACAGCTTTTCATTTACCCCCTCTTTTTTACTAAAATTTAATATCCAGCTTTCCCACTCATTCCTGTTACAATAGCAATTCCAGAGCTTGTTCCAAGTCTTGTTGCTCCCAGTTCGATGTATTTTTTTGCAGTTTCAAAGTCTTTTACTCCTCCACTGGCTTTTACCTGTGCCTTATCCCCAACAGTTTTTTTCATAAGTTCCACATCAGCAAATGTTGCTCCTCCTGTTCCAAATCCTGTCGAAGTTTTTACAAAATCAGCATTTGCATTAACTGATAATTCACATGCTTTCACTTTTTCATCATCTGTCAAATAGCAAGTTTCAATTATAACTTTCAACACATTGTTTCCAATCGCTTTTTTTATTTTTCTAATTTCATTTTCCACAAAATCATAATCCCTGTCCTTCAATGCCCCGACATTGATAACCATATCAATTTCTGAAGCACCATCTTCAATCGCCTTTTTCGCCTCAAACACCTTCACATCTGTCGCCATCGCTCCCAAAGGAAATCCAACTACTGCCGCAACTTTCACATCGCTATCCTTAACTTGACTAAAAGCATATTCAACATTCGCCCCATTTACACAAACTGAATAAAATCCATATTTTTTTGCCTCATCACATAATTTTTTCACATCTTCCTTTGTAGCCGCCGCTTTCAAAATAGTGTGATCAATAAATTTGTTTACTTCCATTGTTACCATTTCCCTTCTTTATTTATTATTTATATTTTTGTCTACTTATATTATATCCACTTTTTATATTTTTATCAACTATCTTTTAGCAATTGCAGTAAAAGTAAATTTATCAGGATGGTACGTTATTGTTTCATATTGAAAAAGATTCCCGTTGGATAAATAGGCGTAAGTTTCAATGACTACAACTCTGTCAATATTTTCAAGATTTATATGCCGTCTTTCCTCATCTGTCGCACTTCTGAACTTTATTTCCCGCCTTGAATACGATATTTTTAAATTCAGTTCATTTTCCAGATATTCATAAATAGACTTGCTAGCTATTTCATCATTCAGATAAGTGACTATTTTTCTATCAAAATAAGATGTAGCATACTGCACAGTTTCGCCATCCAAGGAATAAGTACGGACAACCTTGTAAAAATCAGCTGTTTTAGAAACATTAAATTTTTCCATCAGTTCTTCGACACCTTGTATTATATATAGACTAACTAAATTTGCCTTGACATCTATATTTTTTATCTTATTCAATTCCTGAAATGTCTGTATTGAAGTAAGCGAAATATTTTTCAAATCCCCTTTTTCAACCACAATTGACCTTTTACCTTTTATTTTTTGAATATATCCTTCTGATTCCAGCAAAGCAAGAGCTTTTCTAACAGTAAGCACAGAGCAGGAATACTCCTTGGCAAAATCTGCTTCCCTTTTCAAATAATCTTTTGGTTCCAATTTCCCGTCTTTAATTTGTTTTTTTATATTGTTATATACTTCTTTATATTTACTCATTTTTTTACCTTTCCAAAATTATATCGTATATCTCTAATTCACTTAAAATAATCATAACTTTTAAAGTTAATTTATTATAATTATACTTTAAAATACTTAAAATAACAACTACAACATATCTTAATCATTTTAAAATACATCTATATATATCTATTGACTTTTTTAAAAGATGTGCTATAATTTGTTTGTAATAAAAATTGATTATTTAAAGGAGATGATTAAAATGGCTGTTAAAAACAAAGTCGTTATTGTTACAGGAGCTTCTTCAGGAATTGGAAGGGCTACTGCGAAATTATTAGGAGAAAGCGGGGCAAAAGTTGTACTTGCTGCAAGAAATGAAGACAAATTACAGGAAGCTGTTACCGAGATAAAAGAAAAAGGAGGGGAAGCCACTTACAAAGTGACAGACGTATCAAAAAGAGAGGAAGTAAAAGCATTGGTTGATTTTGCAATTTCTGAATACGGAAAAATAGATGTTATATTCAATAATGCAGGATTAATGCCAAATGCACCATTGTCTGAACTAAAAAATAGCGAATGGGACGAAATGATTGATGTAAATTTAAAAGGTGTCTTAAACGGCATAGAAGCTGTACTTCCTCATTTTACAAAGCAAAAATCTGGACACGTTATTAGCACATCTTCTGTTGCTGGACTAAATACATATCTTGGAGCAGGAGTTTACTGTGCTACAAAACATGGTGTAAAAGCACTAATGGAAGTTTTGAGAAAAGAAAGTGCCAACGAAAAAATGAATGTCCGTACAACAACTCTATATCTAGGAGCATTCAGAACTGAACTTGCAACACGTATCACAAATAAAACAATTAAGGAAAGAATTGAATTTCTTTACGATACAATTGGAGCAGATCCGATAATAGTCGCCGAAGCTGTAAAATTTGCTATTGATTTGCCTGAAGAGGTAAGCATGAATGAAATCACGCTTTATCCAACAGCACAATTATAATTTACAATTTTTATACAAAATTTTTTCTAAAAATTATTTTGATTATCAAAGTTATTTATTTTCTTTTAATTTAAAATATTTCTTGAAAAAATGCCGTAAAATATGGTATCATTTTAAATGTATAGCTTTTTTAAAAAAGAAAAATAATTATAATAAATAATTTTTAGGAGGAAAATAAAAAATGGTTATAAAACCTAGATTAAAGGGTGGTTTAGCACTTACAAACCATCCAATTGGAGCAAAAGAATTTGTAAAAAGGCAAATTGACTATGTAAAATCGCAAGATAAATATGAAGGGCCAAAAAAGGTACTAATTATCGGTTCTTCATCTGGATATGGACTTGCAACAAGAATTTCACTTGCCTTTGGTGCTGGAGCTGAAACTATCGGAGTAGCATTTGAAAAAGGTGTGGAAGGAAAAAGAGTAGGTTCTGCCGGTTGGTGGAATACAATTGCCTTTAACGAAGTTGCTGAAAAAGAAGGTTTGGTTTCTAAAAATTTCATCGGTGACGCTTTCTCAATGGAAATGAAAGATGACGTAATAAAATTTATTAAAGAAGAATTTGGTGGAAAAATCGACTTGTTAATTTACAGCTTAGCAAGTGCAGTCAGAACTGATCCAATCGACGGTGTAACTTACCGTTCAGCCCTAAAATCTACAACAAAGGACATCACAGGTCCAACTATCAACTTTGAAAAAGAAATCATGGAAGAAACAACAATGGGTGTCGCAACTCCAGAAGAAATCAAAAGCACTGTAAAAGTTATGGGTGGAGAAGATTGGAAATTATGGATTGAAGCACTTGATAAAGGTGGAGTTCTTTCGGAAGGCTTCAAAACAGTAGCTTACTCATATTTAGGCCCAAAAGTAACTTATGGAATCTATAAAGAAGGTACAATTGGAGCTGCAAAAAGAGATTTGGAACATACTTCTGATGTTTTAAATGACTTTTTAAAAGAAAAATACAATGGAGAAGCATACGTTTCATTAAGTAAGGCATTAATGACAAAAGCAAGTGCAGTTATCCCTATTTTCCCATTATACGCAGCATTGCTTTACAAAGTAATGAAGGAAAAAGGTATCCACGAAGGTACAATAGAACAAAAACACAGACTTTTGACTCAAATGGTTTATGGAAACAATCCTGTTATTGACGAAGAAAGAAGATTACGTCCAGATAACTGGGAAATGCGTGAAGACGTTCAAGCTGAAGTAGAAGCTCTTTGGGACAAAGTTACTCCGGAAAACTTTAAGGAAATAAGTGATTACGCTGGAGCAAGAGAAGAATTTATGCAATTAAATGGATTTGACTTTGATAATGTGGATTATGACGCTGATGTTGATTTAGATGAATTAGCTAAATTAAAACCTTAATTTCAAAAATTTACAAAAATAAATAACAAAAAATTAGACTATCTTTTAGAAAAAATATTCTTTTAGATAGTCTTTTATTATACATAAATTTACTTTAAAAGTATAATTGTATTTATACATATTTATTTTGATTTTTTTATTTTAACAAAAATAAACTACTATAATTTCTATTTTTACATTATATACTCAAACCTACTTAAAATTAAACTACTAAAAATTATATAAATTTAGGATTTGAGTAAAATAGTCATAACTTTTGAGTTTAGTTTTAAAGCAGTTTTACTATAAAACTTTCTTTTTCATATATCTCCACAAAACTAGCATTAGCAACATCATTATTATAAAAATTATTACTAACGCCCAAAATCCCATATCTTGAAGCGGTAACTTCACATTCATTCCATAAAATCCAAAAATCATATTTGGAACTGTAATTAATATTGTTGCTGCAGCTAAAAATTTCATTGTGATATTCATATTATTTCCAATGTATGATGAATATGTTTCTCTCGTAGTTTTACAGATTTCACAGTATGAAGACGATAAATCAAGTGTAAAATTTATCTCCTGCAAAATTCTCGTCATATAATCTTCATATTGTTCAAACTGTTCATCCTCTTTCAAATTCTCAACAACATAATCCAAATTTCTCAATGCAATATTATAAACATAAAATCCTTGTTCCACTTCCGCAAGAGAAATTAATTTTTCATTACTTTGCTGCTCCCTCAAAACAGTTTCTATCTTATCGTGTTCTCCAATTAAAATTCTCACATATTTATAAAGGCTTTGAGAAATTTTATGAAGCATATTTAGAAAAAAACGATTTTCTTCAAGAACTTCATCCCTCAACTCAGCATACTCTTCAACAAATTCGTAAAAATCCCTATAATAATCATCATCTAAAATAACAATTTTATCTTCCTTCAAAAAAATCACAATCGGATTAATCTCATAAGATGTAAATTCTTTATCTTTTGTCGATTTTTTCACAGCTGGATAATACAGTTTATAAATCTCCCAGTCCGATTTTGAAATTCTTGGAGTAAAAATTTCCTCATCAATAACATTTTTTATCTTTTCCTCTTCAATTTCCAATCTTTCCGATAAAATTTTATAATCTTCATCCTTCAAATTATACACATAAGAAATTATTTTCCCGCTTTTCGTATCTATTCTTTTTATCATAATTACCTTTCTAAGCTTCTATTTTTTAAATTTGTCATAACATATCATACAACTTATGAATTTATTTTTCATAAGATTTTGGATTTTTTTTTAAACTATCTAGAAAATATTTTAAAATTTCTGTATAAAACCCAGCACAAAAACTTAAACTGAATAAGTCAGTAATTATTTTTTTTACATCGTCTGTTAAAATTTTACTTATAAAGAAAAATATTATTGAGAATATAAATGGAACAAATATAAAAGTAATAATAAAAATTGACTTTTGCATAAATTCTTTCCATATTTTCTTTTTATCTTTATGTAAATTATATAATACACCATACAGCATTAACATAAAAATAGTGGTTATTAAAATAATTGTTGACATGATGAATACTAAATCTTTTTTTAAATAAATAAATGAATTTGTAATAAACGTTAAAAAAAATAATTTAATAATCAGTTTGACATTTTTTTTATTTCTAAAGAATATTATACCTAAAAATACTATATTTATAATAATCGAAGTAATAAAGAAATATTTATTTACACCTATAAAAAACTTATTATTTAGAAACAACCATTGTAATACTTCAAATAAATTTACTAAAAATAACTCAAAAAATAATAAGATTAAATAACACGAACTATTTCTATATCTCACTATTTTTTTACTTTCTTTTTCAATCCATTCTTTAAATAAGTTCTTTAATCCATACCCTAAGAAAAAAACAGCTATTATCTTGTTTTCTTCATTTCTAATTAAATAATACATCACAACAGAAATAATAATAAGTATAATTATAAAAACTGTATGTATATGTTTACCTTTCCTTCTCATCAAATTTCTCCTCCTCTATTATTTTCAAATCACCAACACAACTTCACTTTTCAAATCAACTTCCATCCCCAAAAACTTTTTCCAGCCCTCAAAAACCTTTCTATATTCTTCAAACTTACATTCCCACAGCGGATATTCCTCACAAACCCCAAAAATTGTATGTTCAAATTCCACTTTTGCTTTATTAATCTTATGCTGAAAAGCCTGTCCATCCCAAACAGCTTCCTGCAATTTTCCAGTTTCAACTTTTTCTAGCTGTGGTAAAAAAATATCAATTATTTCTATATCTGGAAAGTCTTCCATTATTCCAGTTATTAAATATTTCGTATATTCTTTTTTCTTTTTTTTAAAATCTTTGTTTTTTATTTTATTTATTTTTTTATTTTCAAATATTTCATTTTCATTAGACTCTATTTCTGGAAATGCAGTCAATCCAAAATCTTCGTCGTCGTAATAACCAAATTTTATAATCATCACACTTCTCCTTTCCTCGACTTGCTTTTAACGATTTTCATAAACTGGATAGGCTGTTATTCTAGGACTTTTGTAGCCACGAATCAAAACTCCACTTTTGCTGATTCCCTGCCACATATTATTATCTCTGCCTTTTAAATCTTTTTTATTTTCCCAAGCTGAATTTATCTCATCAATAATTCTCGCTTCATCCCAGTTTTCTGGAAACATCGTATTTACACCGCCATTAGAAGTTTTTGCCTGCCAAGTTCCATCTTTTTTCTTTACTTCAATACTTGCTCTATACACTCCATTTTTAGCTGGATTTCCAATTTTTTTCATAATTCTCACATCTCCACGCAAAAGTGAATGTCCACCAGTAACTTTCCCTTGGGAATTTTCATCTCCACCAATTACATGATCATAATCAATTTGATATTTTCTATTTCCTTGATTTGAAGTATTTTGAGTACGTTTTCCATTTTTATTTTCTATATTTTTCTGTTTAATAGCATTCTTTTTGCTATTTCTCTTATTTTGCGTAACAAATTCCTTTGAAGAATTTTCCTTTGCATTTATACTGTTATTTCTGCTTAAATACAGTTTTCCTAGCCCAAACAATATAATAACGAATAACAGCAATATTTTTACAATTTTATTTTTATTCATTTTCTAAATTTTCTCCTTTTTATACATATTTTAGTACCAATTTCCCTTTAAAATTAGATTCAAAAATCACAATTTACTTTAACTTTAGGCATATCTAACTTAGTTTTAAATGGATTTGAGCATATTATACCAAACTTATATCTTAAAATCAACATTATTAAATTTTCAATACTTATGAAAAAATATGGTATAATAATACTAAAAATAAACAGTAACTAAAATAGAATATTTACAAAAAATAGAAAGGAATGAGTTAATTATGAAAAAAATTTTATATTTAATGCGACATGGACAGACTTTATTCAATTTACGTAAAAAGATTCAAGGAAGTTGTGATTCTCCACTGACTGATGAGGGGATTAGACAGGCTAAAGTGGCTGGAAAATATTTTACGGATAATGGGATTATTTTTGATGCAGCTTATTCTTCTACTCAGGAACGGGCTTGTGATACGCTTGAAATTGTGACTGATAATAAGATGAAATATGAGAGGTTAAAAGGTTTGAAGGAATGGAATTTTGGATTGTTTGAGGGGGAAAGTGAAGATTTGAATCCGAAACATCCAAATGAAAGAACTTATGGGGATTTTTTTGTGAATTTTGGTGGGGAAAGTAATAAGGAAGTTGAAAAAAGAATGCAGGAAACTTTGACTGAAATTATGGAAAAGGATGGAAATAATACTGTTCTTGCTGTGAGTCATGGTGGTGCATGCTATAATTTCTTTTTGAAAAATGCTCCAGATGTTCCATTTACAGGACTTCCAAACTGTGCCATTTTCAAATATGAGTATGAAGATGGTAAATTTACATTTATTGAACTTATTAAACATGATTTTTCAAAATAGAATCACTTTTAAACTAAACTTAAAAGTTTTGAATATCTACTTAAATTCGATGTGAAAATACTTGATTATGCATAAGAAATAAAAATGCCTTAAATAAAATTTTTACTTTTTGAAAATAATTTATTCTTTGTAAAATTCTTAGTTTAAGGCTTTTTTTATATTTTCGATAAATTAGTCGCTACTTTATGCTTTTAAATCATTATATTCCCCACTTTCAAACTTTTTCACAATGTAACTACAAATCGGAACAATTTTATACCCATTTTTCCTCGCATACTTCACACCAGCTTCAAATAATTTCCCAGCAATCCCTTGTCCTCTTAACTCAGGCGATACAACTGTCGATTCAAAGTATAGCCTTTCCTCTTCTTTTCTATAAGTCAATTTTGCAAGTTCATCTCCATTTTCTCCAAATATAAAAAATCCTTCATTTACTACATGTCTTATTTCCATTTTTTCAAACTTCCTTTCAATATTTTATTTTATTATATAGTAAAATCATTTCAAAATCAAATTTAAAAAGTTTACAAATATTTCAATATTTCACGTTTATATTGAATAAATTTTTCAGACATTATAACTTCTTCATTATTATAACTCTTGTCTTGACTATTTTTCAAGTCAACATTTATTTGTGCAGCAATTTTACCTGGACTTCCTGCCAAAATATAAATTCTGTCAGAAAGTAGTATCGCCTCATCAATATCATGAGTAATAAACAAAGTTGACATCTTAATTTTGTTCATTATGTTCAGATACCAGCTATGAATTTTATGCTTTGTAATGGCATCCAATGCACTGAAAGGCTCGTCAAGAAGAGCAACTTCGCTGGAAAATAAATATGTTCTAAGCAATGCCGCCCTTTGTTTCATTCCACCTGATAGTTTACTTGGATACAAATTTTCTGTACCTTCCAATCCAAAATCTTTAAAATACGGCTTTGCAATTTCCCGTGCCTTATTTTTATTTTCACCTCTTATTACAAGCGGAAGTGCTACATTGTCAATAATTTTTTTATGAGGTAAAAGCAAGTCCTTTTGCAGCATGTAACTTATTTTTCCAGATTTTCCAGTTATATCTTCTCCGTTCATTTTCACATTCCCGCCATCAGGCCTTAAAAGTCCTGCAATAATGTTAAACAACGTTGTTTTCCCGGCACCACTCACTCCTAGAATACAAACCAGCTCATTTTCATACAAATCAATCGAAACATTTTCCAAAACTTTTTTATTTTCAAAAGAAATGGAAATATCTTTTATTTCAAGCTTTTTGTTTTTCTTCACTTAATATTTCTCCTTTTAATAAATTTTCTATTTCAGATACTCATTACTATATCCAAAATTCTTTGGTATTTCACGCTCTACAGCCTTATTTTTGTAAAGCCATTCATAAAATCTGTTCCAGCGGCTTGCATTAATTATTCCCCATTCCTTTGCATCAGACTGATATTCTTTAGAAATCCATTTTTGGCTTGCTGTTACCAAGTCTATGTCTAGTTCTGGAGAATTTTTTACCAAAATTTTTGCTGATTCCTCTGGATTTTTCATTGCGTATTCATACCCTTTTTTTATTGCCTTCAAAACTTTTTTTGCAATTTCAGGATTTTTTTTCAGAAAGTCATTATTTGCGATAATTACAGGGCTGTAATAGTCAAGTTCCTCTCCATAGTCACGAATTTTTAGAAAATTTGTCTGAAGTCCTGCCCTTTCTGTAGCAATTCCATCCCATGCATAATAAACCCAGACAGCATCAACATCAGTCTTTAAGCCAGTTACAACATCTGTTATAGTATAAGGGATCAATTTTACTTTAGAAAAATCACCTTTATCATCTGTTACTAATTTTTTCAAAATAGCCTGCTCAATATTATCTTCCCAAGTGGCATATTTTTTACCTTCCAGTTTTTTTGGCGAATCAATGCCTTTTTCCTTCAATGAAATAATTCCAGATGTATTATGTTGAAGAATTGCCGCAACAGCCGTTACTGGTACAGGATTCTCCTTTGCAAACGATTTTGCCAATGTATCCTGAAAACTTATTCCAAATTCTGCTCCTCCAGCTCCAATAAGTGCCGTTGTACTCCCTTCAGGTGGCTGCACAATTTCCACATCCAGTCCTTCCTCCTTGAAATATCCCAAGTCTTTTGCCACATAAAGTCCTGTATGATTAGTATTTGGCACCCAGTCCAGTACAATTTTTATTTTCTGATTATTTTTAGATTTTCCACACGAAACAGCCAAAACCAAGATTAAACATAAAATTAAGATTTTTGAAATTTTTTTCATTTTTTATACCTCTTTTCACTTTTTATTTTGAATTTTTTTATTTAAAAATTTACTTTTCCCAAACCATGCACCATTTCTGTATTTTTTTTACAAGATACATAAGTAGCAGACTTATTGCAGAAATAAGAAAAATTACTGCAAACATCTTATCAAATGAATACGATTTTCTGACTCTTGTCATATAAACTCCAAGTCCGCTAAATCCACCGAGCCATTCAGCCACAACTGCTCCAATAATAGAATATGAAACAGAAATTCTAAGCCCTGCGAAAAAATATCCTAATGAGCCTGGCAATTTGACATGAATAAAGTTCTGAAGTGGCGTTGCTCCCATCGTTTTTAATAAATTCAACATATCCTTGTCAGCCGAACGAAATCCATCCAGAAGCCCAATAGTTATCGGAAAAAACGAAGTCATAACAATAAGCGTAATCTTTGGCAATATTCCATATCCCAGCCAAAGTACCAAAAGCGGTGCAATCGCAACTGTAGGTATTGTTTGACTAATTATCAAAACAGGATAAATCATTTTATATGCATATTCAAACCTGTCCATAATAACCGCCACGGCAAATCCAAGAATTATTCCCAGGCCAAGTCCCAAAAATGCTTCAAGCAAAGTAATTTTTGTATGCTCCATAAGCAGTGGAAAATCATAAACAAACGCTTTTACAACTTCAAATGGCGATGGCAACATAAATTTTGGTATAATGTTCACCATTGACAAAATTTGCCAAATCATCAATAATACAGCAATAATAATACTTGGTGCAATTTTATCTGTTATATTTTGAAATTTTTTCATCAATCTTTAAAATGTCTCCCTTCGGTTTATAATTTATTTTTACATACGACATTACACCATCAGCTCCTGCCTTCACAGCCACAACTTGACATTCCTTCACAATTTCCATAAGTTCGTCAAAATTCCCTTCTATCGTCGTTTCAAATGGAGCAACATTCATTTTTAACCCTTTGCTTTTAATAAATTCAATAACTTCATCAACAACTCTTACAATTTCCTCATTTCCGACAACATTTGGCAATACCTGAATTGCAATACTCGCATTAATTTCTTTTTTTTCCATAATCCATCATCCCTTTCCTTAAAACTGTTTTTTTATTTAAAATTTCTTTGTATAAAAAAATCCCCTTATCACAAGGAGATTCTATATTTTTATAAATTTTCTAAAATAATTTGAAAAGGTATGCAAAACAACTTTAAAATTATTTCTTATTTTATATAAAATACTCCCTCCGACAGCATTATCTGTACAGGTTATATGGGTTTAATTCTCAGCAAAATTGCTCCCCAGTATTTTTTTATTAAATTGTCTAAAATTTTTAACTAATCTACTTTTACTTCTGCTAAATCGGGATACACGCCTTTGATAAAAAATATAAAATCTTTATCAAAATTAATAATGTACCATTTATTTTCATCTTCAAATGCCATTGATTTACCTTTCGTTTCTACTACCTGTCCATTGACTTCCATCGCAACTGTCGTAGGAATAATAGCGTAATTTCTTCCCGTTTCAGTTCTCCCAACTTTTGCATTTTCAATATCATAGCTATTTTTCGTAACTTTCATTCCTTTTGTCAAATTATTAAACAGCTTTTTTGACATTTCCTTTAATTGTTCCACTGATATTGAAGCCTTATCAGCCTGATACTTCAAATATTTTTCTGGGACTTCATTCATACCCGCCATAAAATCTCCAGCTTCCATTGCTTTTGAAACCTTATCAAGTCTTGCTTTAATTTCAGATTTTACCTTATTCCAAGCCTCTAATGCCAACTCATTCTGTGCCTGCTCAACATTTTTACAAATCTTTTCATCACGTTTTTCCTTACATTTTAAAACTGCTTCCTTCAACAGTTTGTCATTTTTTTTCAAATTCTCAACACTATATTTATTTCCACAAGCTGTAAAAATTATCATTGAAATTACAACTAGAAATAACAATTTTATTTTTTTCATCTGTCCTCCTAAAGTTATCTATTTAAATTAATTATACCCCATTTTTTTAAATTTTCAAAACATATTTCTTTTTCTTATATTTCCTGCATAAAAAAATTGATTTCTTAACCAAGAAAAATCGAGACTTTTATAAAATATAAGGTGTAATTTATAATAAAGATTAAGTTGAATTAAAAGTTGAAAATTTGTAGAAATAAATGAAGAAAGAAGGTAGTTTAATATGAAAAAAATGTTATTATTTGTAGTTATGATTTTAGCAGGAATACAGTTATTTTCCGATTATTCAATAAAAAATAATAAAGTCTATTTTGAAGACAAAATAATCAAAGGAGCAGATGCTAAGACTTTTAACGAGATCAACTATGAATATTCTAAAGACAAAAATAATGTTTATTATTCTATTTACAACTTGCTCTATTTCAAATGCTTCTAAAGTAACCATAATTTCAAGCGGAAATGAGAATAATATTTTTGAAACAACAGGAACATTAAAAATTGAATGGAAAGATTCCCATGACTGTGATTATCTTGGATTGATAAAAATGTATTTTATTCCAGATAATCCAGCAGCCTTTGGAAGAAAAATATTATACAAAATTGGATGGGCATTTTACTGTCGGATACACTGTGAAATCTCCAAATAATTCTGCAAATACTATGGAAAAACCTAGTGAAAAATCTAAAATTATAAAAAAAATTGGACAAAATGATATTGTAGGAGAAATACAGGATTTTGGAGAATGGGTTTTTGTATATTACCGTAATACATATCCTGACTTCACATATGGATATGTACGTAAAAGTGAACTAAAGAAAAAAATAAGACATCCTTTTGAAAATATTGATTTATTTCATTAAAATATTAAAAATATAATTATTATATATTAAAATAATAGAAAAAAGGATTACTATAAAGTAAACTCAAACTCCTTTAATATTAAACTGTTAATTAAATACTAATGGGTTTGAGTAAACTTTTAAATTTAGTTTTATTGTAAAAGATATAGAATTTTGTATATTGCTTGTATATTGTAGCCATACATTTCTATACTTTTCCATACTTTTTCCAAAATAAAAACCCCTGAAAACCAGTGTTTCCAAGGGCATATAAAATAATACAATTATCTTTTTGAGAATTGTGGGCTTCTTCTTGCTTTCTTTTTCCCGTATTTCTTTCTTTCAACCATTCTTGAATCTCTTGTTAAGAATCCTGCTTCTTTTAAAGCTCCTCTTAATTCAGCGTCAGCTACTAATAAAGCTCTTGAAACACCATGTCTGATTGCTCCTGCTTGCCCTGTGTTTCCTCCACCGATTACATTAACTTTTACTCCGTATTTGTTCAAAGTTTCTGTTAATTCTAATGGTTGTTCTACTATTTTGGCCAAAATTTCTCTTCCACCAAAATATTCTCTCATATCTTTTCCATTTATTGTTACTCCAGTTTCACCTGGTACTAATCTTACTCTTGCTACTGAAGTTTTTCTTCTTCCAGTTCCTAAATATTGAATTTTTTCTGCCACGAAAATTTACCTCCTATAACTCTATTCTTTCTGGTTTTTGCGCTGTATGCGTATGTTCTGTTCCTGTGAATAATCTCAATCTGTTAATCATTTGGCTTCCTAATTTGTTTTTAGGCAACATTCTTTCTACAGCTTTTCTGATTACTTCAGTAGGTTGTTTTTGTAACATTTCTTCTAAATTTCTTACTTTCAATCCACCTGGATATCCACTATGTCTGTAATATTTCTTGTCTAATAATTTATTCCCCGTTACAGCAATTTTATCAGCGTTTAATACGATAACAAAATCTCCTCCGTCAACGTGCGGTGTGTAGCTTGGCTTATGTTTACCCATTAATCTAACTGCGATTTCAGTAGCTAGTTTTCCAAGCACTTTTCCTTCTGCGTCTATCTCATACCAGTTTCTTACAACTTCTTCTTTTTTTTGCATTACAGTGTATTTACTCACTTTGTTTCCTCCTGTTTTTATTCTCTATTTTATAGAATAACGGTCCTTTGTGGGAAAGGCTCATATTAGTTAATTATATATCATTTCCTTTTACTTGTCAAGTGAATTTCCTTGATATTTTTTCATTTGAAGAAATTTAAAAGATTTTATTCATAAAAAATACCCTTTTTACTTTTAATCCTTATAAAAATCTACTCATTTCTTTTTTTCAAGATTTTTATTCATCTCTTTTTTTATTTGTTTTCTAAATTCATCTGATAGCAAAAATTCATATCCATGTTTCTTAATAAGTTTCATCTCTTTTTCTGTTATTTCTTCTGGAGTTTTTGAACTGGCAATTTTATATGCTAACGAATCCTCCAGGCGACATTTTTTAATAAGTTTCATTTCTTTTTTTGTTATGTCTTCCAGTTCTTTTGAACGAATAATTCGATCAGCCATTATATCCTCAATCATACTATTACCAGAACAAGCAAATACATTTGTACTAATTCCTATAGCCATTATGGCTAACACTAATATTTTTTTCATATTTATCATTCCTTCCATTTATTTTCACTGAAAATATAATTCTTGACATTTTACCTATTTGATTAAAGTAATGTTCAAATCCAAAATATCCTTTTAACACAATATTATTATACCACATTTTTGTTATAACGTCAATTTTTAAAGTAATGTTTTTTCCGTAATTTTTAATAAGCTTAAAAAAAATAAGAAAATAATAAAATTATAAACAAAATTGCAGATGGTAACATTTTTTCAAATATCTTTGAAATGTAATTTAGATTGATTATTCAAATTTTCGAGGTATCCTTATTATAGAAAGGTGAATAATATGTTAAATTATAGGGAAACTGAAATATTAAATAACCTTATTAAAGGGAAAAAATATAATTTTAAGTCAATATCTGAGAAATATGGAGTTTCAGACAGGGCAGCCAGATATTATATTAATAATATCGACAGCATTTTACGGTTACTTGACTATAAAATTACTAAAAAGGCTAAAAATAGTATTTATCTTGATACTAATCAGGATTTTAAAAATCTATTTGAGATTTTGGAAAAAATTCATAAGTTATCTGTAGAAGATAGAATAAATATTTTGAAGTTAGTATTATTTTTTGATGGAAAAGGACTTAATATTACAAAGATATGTGAAGAGCTTGAAATTTCCAGAACAACAATAAAAAAAGATTTGAAATTAATGTCAGAAGAATTTAAAATGCAGGGAATTGAGCTAGTTTATAAAAATGCTAATGGTTATCGCCTTAATGGTAATTTTCGAGACATTCTCATAAAAAAAATTGAACTTTTGGAGAAAATATTTGACTCCCTTAATGATAAAAATTCTTCAAAAGTAATAAAGGCACAGGTTTATCGTTATTTTTTCAAATATATCAAACAAAAAAATATTGAAAATACAAAAAAATTTATTGTAGAAATTGAAAAAGTGATGTTTTTAAATATAAATGAGGAAAGCTATAATAAAATATTTTCTTATGTGTTAATTTTATTAAATTTTGAGAAAATTTATGAAAACAGCAATGATTTGACTGCAAAGAAATTTTTAATTAATACGGAAGAATACAAAAAAATTGAAAAAATTTTAAAAAATATTTTGAATAAAAATGAAATAAAGACTGAGATATTGATTGAAATAACAGATTTAATAATGGGGATAAATATAAATAGCTTAAAAAATAATTCGTTTGAAGACTGGATAAACGAGGAACTGATTATAAAAAAAATGATTTCCAAAGTGAGCAAAATTGTAAAAACTGACTTGACACGTGATGAAATACTATATAACGGACTTTTGTACCATATAAAGCCTGCTATGTATAGAATAAAAAATAATATTCAAATTACAAATTCGGTTTTTCAGGAATTAATTTTAGAAAAAGATCCTATTTTGGATGTAGTAAATAAAGCTATAAAGGAAATTGAAGGACTTTTTGAAGTAAAGTTTCCAGAAGATGAAATTGCTCTTATGGGCTTTCATATAAAGGCTTCCATTGAAAGAAACACTTCTGAAAAAACTAAAAAAGTAATTTTAATTTGTGGACTGGGTTATGGCAGTTCAAAGGTGCTTGAGCAGAGCCTCAAGGAAAATTATGACTTGGATATTGTGGATGTTTTGCCATACTACTTGATAAAAACTTCAATGCCTAATTATGCGAATATTGATTTAATTTTGTCTACTATTGACTTGGAAGAAAGTTACGATATTCCTGTTGTAAAAATAAATCCATTGCTTAAAGAGGAAGATTTTATTCTTTTATCAAAATACGGAATACGAAAAAATATAACAAAAATTTCACTAAAACAGCTGATGGAGATAATAAAAAATAATACAACTATAATAGATAAAAATAAACTTATTAATGATTTGAAAAATGAACTTGGAAATAAAGTTATCGACGATTTATTAGAAGTTGGAATTATTTTAAAAAAAATGCTTAACAAAAACAATTTTCAGTTTATAAATAAAGTTAAAGATTGGAGAGAAGCGATAACTAAGGCAGGAAATATACTTGAAGAAAATGAAATTATACGACATGACTATATAAGCGAAATGATAAAAATGATTGAAAAGCACGGCGCTTATATCATTATTGAAGAAGGGATTGCAATTCCGCACGCACCAATTTCAGAAAATGTATTAAAAACGGGGATTTCATTATTAGTTGTAAAAGAAAAAGTTCTATTTCCAAATGGAAAAGGCGCAAACATATTTTTAAGTTTTGCAACTGCCAACAAGACAGAGCATCTAGGCATTTTAAATGACTTATTTGAATTAATTACAAAATATAAATTTATTGAAAAAATCTCAAAAATAACTGAATATGAAGAATTGGAAGAATACTTCAGAAAGGAACTCATATGTTAGAAAAAATACTTGATGGCAATATACAAATAATAGATTCAGTATCTGACTGGAAAGAAAGTATCAAAATCGCAGGAAAACCTCTGCTACAAAAAAATATAATAACAGCAAATTACATAACAGCTATGATAGAAAGCATTGAAAAACTAGGTTTTTACGTCATTCTAAGAGAAAATCTGGCAATGCCACACGCAAGGCCCGAAGAAGGAGCAATAGGCACTGGAGTAAGCCTTTTGAAACTTAACAAACCAGTATATTATGGTGATTCTAAAGTTCAGCTGGTGTTTGTGCTGGCAACTAAGGATGCTGATAGTCATATGGAAATACTTATGAAGTTAGTTGAATTGTTTCAAGATGATGAAAGTATTGAAAAACTTATAAACTCAAAAAATTATGCAGAAATAGAAAAAATTATAAAAAAATATTGATAAAAAGTGGAAAACAAATAATAAAAAATTAGGAGGAGATTTTTATGAAAATTATGGCAGTTTGTGGATCAGGATTGGGAAGCAGCTTTATGGTGGAAATGAACATAAAAAAGGTTCTTAAAAAAATTGGTGTAGAAGCTGAAGTTGAGCATTCCGACTTGGCATCAGCACTTCCTGGAGCAGCAGATGTATTTGTAATGGGAAAGGATATTGCAGAAAGTGCAACAATTCCAGCTGATAAATTAATTGTTTTAGACAGCATTATAAGTATGCCTGAACTGGAAGAAAAATTAACAGATTATTTCAAAAAGTAAAACAAAAAAATAAAATGTAAAATTTAGGAGGACAAAATGAAAGGCTTATTAACTCTTATTGTGGACATTTTAAAAGTCCCGTCAATTTTAGTCGGATTAATAGCAATGATTGGGTTATTAGTTCAGAAAAAACCATTTACAGACATAGTAAAAGGTACAATAAAAACTATTTTAGGATTTTTGGTATTAGGTGGAGGAGCAGGACTGGTTGTAAACTCATTAGCACCTATGGGAAGCATGTTTGAACAAGGATTCCACGTTCAAGGAATAGTGCCTAACAATGAAGCAATTGTTTCATTGGCATTAAAAGAATACGGAACAATAACAGCGTTAATAATGGCACTTGGAATGTTCTGGAACATATTTATCGCAAGATTTACAAAATTAAAATATATTTTCCTGACAGGACACCATACTTTATATATGGCATGTATGATTGGAATAATATTAAAAGTTGGAGGATTTCAAGGACCTTTACTAGTAATCATTGGTTCATTGACATTAGGACTTGTAATGGCAATATTTCCTGCATTGGCACAACCTTATGTTAGAAAAATTACTGGAAGCGATGATGTTGGATTTGGACATTTTAGTACAATAGGATATGTTTTATCAGGATTTGTTGGCTCTTTAGTTGGAAAAGGTTCAAAATCAACAGAAGAAATGAAATTGCCTAAAAACTTGAGTTTTTTAAGAGACAGCTCTATTTCAATCTCATTGACTATGATGATGATTTACTTGATCTTGGCATTAGTTGCAGGAAAAGGCTATGTTGAAAAGGAACTAAGCGGCGGAGATAATTATTTGGTATTTGCAGTTATTCAAGCTATAACATTCGCAGCGGGAGTTTATATTATCTTATCAGGTGTTAGACTTGTCCTTGCAGAAATAGTACCTGCCTTTGTTGGATTTTCTGAAAAACTTGTACCAAATGCAAAACCCGCATTAGATTGCCCAATTGTATTCCCTTATGCACCAAATGCCGTATTAATCGGATTTTTATGTAGCTTTTTAGGAGGAATTGTTGGATTATTTATACTTGGTATGTTAAAATGGACTCTTATCTTACCAGGAGTTGTACCTCATTTCTTCTGTGGAGCGACAGCAGGTGTATTTGGAAATGCTACTGGTGGTAGAAGAGGAGCTTCAATCGGAGCTTTTGCAAACGGACTATTACTGACATTCCTACCTGTAATTTTATTACCAGTATTAGGAAATTTAGGATTTGCAAATACTACATTCTCTGATGCAGATTTCGTAACAGTTGGAATCGTATTAGGAAATATGGCAAAATATGTATCTCCAATAGTAGTTTCTGGAATAATTGTTGGAATAACTGCTATTTTAGTAGCTTTCGGATTTGTATCATCAAAAAAATCAGAATAAATTAATGTTAAAAAAAAAACTATCATTTGGAAGGAGCCAAAAATGAATAGTGATTATAATGAAAAAGTGAAAGAAATGAAAAAATTAGCTACCAATATTAGAATAAACACATTAAAATCCCTTACCAATCTAGGATTTGGGCATTATGGCGGAAGTTTATCAATCGTTGAAATATTGGCGGTACTGTATGGCGGCATTATGAATATCAATCCTAAAAATCCACATTGGGAAGAAAGAGATTACTTTGTGCTGTCAAAAGGGCACGCAGGCCCTGCATTATACGCAACTTTAGCCTTAAAAGGATTTTTTCCGCTTGAAGAGATTTATACGTTAAATCAGAATGGAACAAATTTACCAAGCCATCCCGACAGACTCAAAACAAAAGGAGTTGACGCAACAACAGGTTCTCTGGGACAAGGAATCTCAATTGCTACAGGAATTGCAAAAGCCTTGCAAATGGATAAAAAGTCTAATAGGGTATTCTGCATTGTTGGAGATGGGGAAATAAATGAAGGACAGTGCTGGGAAGCATTTCAGTTTATCGCTCATCATAATTTAAATAATTTAACTGTGTTCCTCGATTACAACAAAAAGCAGCTAGATGGTGCTTTGGATGAAATAATAAAACCATTCTCTTTTGAGGAAAAAATGAAAACATTCGGCTTTGATACTGTTACTGTAAAAGGAAATGATATTGAAAAAATGTATGATATTTTGAAAGTACCTCGTAAAAACAATGAAAAACCACTATTTGTAATACTTGACACTATTAAAGGGCAAGGTGTCAAATACATTGAAAATATGAAAAATTCTCATCACTTGAGATTAACTGATGAAATGAAGCAGGAAATTGAAAAAGTGATAAAAAAATTAGAAAGTGAGGTGGAATAAATGTTAAAAATCTATAATGGAACTCCAAAAAAAGATGAAATAGAAATGCGAAAAGTTTATTCTTCCAAACTTGGTGAATTAATGGGAAAACACAATGAAATTGTAGCTCTTGAAGCTGATTTAATGAACGCAATTACAACGGACAAAATACAGAAAGAGTATCCTGAAAGAGTAATAAATTGTGGAATAATGGAAGCAAATATGATTGGTATTGCGGCTGGAATGTCTATCGCTGGGAAATATCCATTTGCTCACACTTTTACAGCATTTGCAAGTCGAAGATGCTTCGATCAGCTCTTTATGTCTGGAGCATATCAAAAAAACAACATCAAAGTAATTGCCTCCGACGCTGGAGTGACTGCCGTTTACAATGGTGGTACGCATATGTCCTTTGAAGACATGGGAATAATGAGAGGACTTGCTGATACTGTTGTGATGGAAATGACAGATGCTGTAATGTTTGAAAATATTCTCGAACAAATTGCCACAAAAGATGGTTTCTACTGGATTAGAACAATCAGAAAAAATGCAGCAACAATTTATGAAAAAGGCTCAACGTTTGAAATTGGAAAAGGAAATTTGTTAAAAGATGGGGCTGATATTACTTTAATTGCTAACGGGATTATGGTATCAGAAGCCATAAAAGCATCAGAAAAATTAGAAAAAGAAAAAATAAGTGTTGCTGTAATAGATATGTTCACTTTAAATCCAATAGACAAGGAATTAATCAAAAAATATGCACAAAAAACAGGGAAAATAGTAACTTGCGAAAATCACAGCATTCACAATGGTTTAGGTAGTGCAGTTGCCGAGGTAATTGCTGAAACTGGAAACGCAAAATTAAGAAGAATTGGAATAAAGGAAAGATTTGGACAAGTTGGTTCGTTGGACTTTTTGATGAATGAATATGAGTTGACTGCAGAGCATATTTATGGGGCTGCGATGGAATTACTAAAAGATTAAAATCCATTTTAATTAAAATAAAAAATATCGATTTATTAAGTTAGAGTTTACTAATAAGTCGATATTTTGTTCAATACTAATTTTATTAAAAAACGGAAATTTTATATTTTTATTTCTATAGCAATTTCTTTATTTGTATATGAATAATTTATATCTTTAAATTTATCTTCATCTGATTTTTCAAACTTTTTGTAATTTTCAATGATTGTTTCCCAATCTATCTTTTCATTTATTTTATCTTTCTCTTCTTTCTCTTTTAGAAACATAAATAATTTTAAATATTCAATACTTGTAGTAATTATTATACTTCTTTTATTATTTTTATTACAGATTATGATTCCTGGAACTTCTATTAATTCAACGGAAATACTATCCTTGTACTTAAATTTTTTATTATTCAAATCATATTCTAAAATTTTTGATAAGTATGAATTTAATTTTTCATAATTTGCTATCCATCTAATTCTTTTATTATACATTTTTTCTCTTCTAAAATTAATATTCAATATATTTTTTCCACCTTCTATAATAACAATCCATAAAAGTCCAATAATAAAAAATACTTTCCAATTTTTTTGAAGATTAATTAATTTATCTATAATAGATTTTATTTTCTCAGTATTTAATTCTTCAATTCCAAATAAAAAAACTAACATAAATGTTAATAATTTAAAAATTCTTATTAACATTTGAATAATACCACCATCTAAAATTTTTTTTGTTCCTTTATTCATTACCTTTATTATACTTGAGTTTTTATTATCAATATCTTCTAAAATATTTTCAATATTTTTATTGTTTTCCTTTAAGTATATATAAAATGAAAAAATGTCTTCTGTTTCTTGTTCATCAAACATTATAAATAGTATGGCAACAACTGTAGTTGGTATTATATAAATAAAAAATTCTAAAATTATTTTTATTATTATTTGTACATCATTAGTGTATTCTTCTTTTAATGAAAAAAATTTAATTAATTTATCTATTATATATTTATAGCATTCAATCGTTAATTCTTCTGCTTTTTGTTTAAAAACAAATTGTGTTAAAATAAAAATTATTAAAGGAGTTGTCAAAATAAATGTGCTAGCTATTATTTTATACCAATATAACTTAGTTTTTTTTCTTTTTCCTAAATAATCATAATATAATTTCTCTAATTCCTTTTTTTTATTCAAAACTTCTCCTTTCCAGCAAACACACAACCTCCAAATGCTGGGTTACCGGGAACATATCCACCACCGAACACCTAACCAGCCTATACCCAAACTCCCCAAACTTTATCAAATCTGTCATCAAAGTTTTTGGATTACAAGACACATAAATTATATTTTTAGTATTGTATTTTACCAGCTTTGTGATAGTTTTTTCACCTACTCCAGCTCGTGGAGGATCCAAAATTAAAATATCTGGCTTGATTCCGTCATTGTCAAATTCATCTAATTTTGCAAAGACATCTCCTGCGATAAAATGTGCATTCTGGATACTGTTTAATTTTGCATTTTCATTAGCTTTTTCCACCGCCTCTGGCACTAATTCGATTCCATAAACTTGCTTTGCCTTTTTTGAAACAATTTGTCCAATTGTACCAGTACCGCTGAATAAGTCAAAAACTGTTGCTTCATCAATTTTAATATTTTCAATTTCTTCAAGATATGTTAAGACTTTTCCGTATAATTTTTCTACTGTCTGGGAATTTGTCTGAAAAAAACTGTATGGGCTGATTTTAAATTTTAATCCAAAAATTTCCTCTGTCAAATCACGTTCTCCATACAAAATCGTTTCACTTTCAGAAATAACCATATCCGAAAAATTATCATTAAATGTGTGTAAAATTCCAGTAATTTTAAAACCATCATCCAAATTTAAGGCTAACAATCCTTCCTTAAATTCCTTTTGAAATTTTTTCTTTTCTATCTCACTAATTTGTGTCGTTGTTACAATATTTACCAAAATCTGTTTTGTGAATTCTGCTTTTCTAATTACAAGATTTCTAAAAAAACCTATATGATCTAGCCTATGATAAAAATCAAAGCCTGTTTTTTTACAAAATTCGTTACAAAAAATATAAATTTTATTAAAATTATCATCCATTAATTTCAGCCCATCAACTTCTACAATGTCGTGAAAACTATTCTGCTTATGAAGCCCTAAAATTATAGGCCCGCCTTTTGCAGCATTTCCAAAACTAAATTCCATTTTATTTCTATATTTATCAGGCTTTACACTTCTAACAGGCTCTTCAAAAATATAATCATACTTAATAATTCTATCTAATTCTTTTTTTATATGCTCTGCCTTTATTTCAAGCTGTTCATCATACATGTAATACTGGTAGTTACAGCCTCCATTTTGTCTTGCAATATCATCATATATCACATTTTGTCTCCCAGCAAAGTCAATAATTTTGCAATGTATCAGTTCATACTTTCTCCGTCTTTTTACAAAAATTCCTTCAACAACTTGATTTTCTGCCGCATTAATATTCACATAAATTTTATTTTCATCAAAAAATCCGTAAGCTCTGCCCTTAGTATCAAGATTCGCAATTTTTAACTGTATCAAGTCCCCTTTTTTCAAACTTTTCTTTTCCATTTTTTCCATCAATTTCTCCATTTTTTTAAATTATCATTTCTACTTTTCTTTTATATATTTTCCCAACCTTGCAATCGCCTCTTCCAATACAGGAATATCATGCACAATTGAAAATCTTACGTATCCCTCCACTTGAAATGTAATTCCAGGTACAATCGCAAGTTCCGTTTTTTCCAATAAATCAAGAACAAAATCAAATGATTTCATATTTTTAAACTTCTCAATATTTTTATAAGTTGCAAAAACATAAAACGCCCCTTTAGGTTTCAGACATTCAAAACCTAATTTTTCCAATCCATTTACAAAATATTCCACTCTTTTTTTATAAATTTCAGAAATTTTTGTTGTATCAGAACATTTATCAAGGGCTACAATCGCTCCATATTGTGACAATGTTGATGCACTTGTTACGTTGTACTGGCTAACTTTCTTCACTTGATTCTGTAATTTTTCATCAGCAATAATATACCCTAGTCTGTAACCTGTCATTGAATGCGATTTTGAAAATCCATTAATTATAATAAGCTGTTCCTTCAATTCATCAGAAAATTTTGCAAAGGAAGTAAATTTTTCAAAAGTAATTGCTGCATAAATTTCATCACTTATCAAGTAAATATTTTTATCTTTCAAAAATTTCACAATTTTAACCATTTCTTCTTCCGCAAGCGTAATTCCAGATGGATTATTCGGATATGTCAAAATTATCAATTTAGTCTTATCAGTAATATTTTCTTCCAAAATCTCTTTCGTCAAAACAAAATTATTTTCTTCCAAGTCAAGAAATTTAGTTTTCGCCTCAGAAATCGTAATCAATGGCTCATATCCCACATACGCAGGTGTCGGAATAATCACTTCATCATCTTTTGCTAAAATAGTTTTCAAAACCGAAGCAAGCCCTTCTGTAGAACCAACTGTGACCAAAACATTTTGAGTATTGTAATTTCCCAAAAACTGCTCATTATAGTATTTGGCAATCTTTTCTCTTAATTCAGGCATCCCTCCCACAGGAGAATATTTTATTCTGCTATTTAAGGCGTGATAAGCCACAGCCTCCTTCACTTCCTGCGGAACATCAATATCAGGCTCCCCAATCGTCATATTTATCACATTTTTATAGTTTACTAGTCTTTCATGAATTTTTCTAATATCAGAAATCTCAATTCCTTCAATAATTGGATTTATATACATTTTAATACCTTCCTCGTATAATATATTTGTAGTTTTTTACATCCCTCTTCAAGGATTTTGTAATATACTATTATTAAGATACTGTGGATTAGTTAATCTCCTCCTACCACTTGATGGTTTTAAAAAGGCTCTAGCCACAGTCTCTTTGTTAAATTGTTAATTAGTTAGATACCGCTTGACGGTTTATATAGAACGAGGTTACATTCGCAAAGAGTTTGTGGTTTTACAGTATCAATATTTTCTTTTTGAAAGGTGGTATTCTTATGTTCTATATCGGTATCGATGTCTCTAAAGACAAACACAACTGCTTCTGTTGTAATGATAACTTGCAGCCTGTTTTTCAATTTCAATTTAACAATGACTCTATCGGTTTTA